>JBBRUE010000503.1:0-5675 GCA_038248085.1 Myxococcales bacterium
CGCCTCCCGTCGCGGTGCCGCCTCCCGTCGCGGTGCCGCCTCCCGTCGCGGTGCCGCCACCCGTCGCGGTGCCGCCACCCGTCGCGGTGCCGCCGCCCGTCGCGGTGCCGCCGCCCGTCGCGGTGCCGCCCCCCGTCGCGGTGCCGCCGCCCGTCGCGCCGGCTCCACCCCCGGTCGTCGCATCGCCGCCGCCCACTGATCCGTCAGGGGTGCCTCCGATCGGGGCAGGTCCGCACGCGGCCGCCAACAGCATCACCACCAGGTTGCTCGTCAGGGTCGGCAGACGCATCGCGGCTTCCTCTCGATGAAGGGACCGGCGCAGATACCAACCGGTCGGTAGATAGGTCAATGGCGCCTTCGAAGAGGTCGAAGCTCACCTGACGCACAGCCGCCGCACCTGCGCGATCACCGCCGTCCGCCGCGACTCGAGCCCGGGAGGCACCAGCAACGAGGCCCCGAGCAGCGCGCCTGCCGCCTCGGCCGCCGCGAAGGGAAAGAGGTGCACGCCGGCGATGGTGAGGGCGAGCTGGTTGGGGTCCTCCCGCACGAACTCGCCCGCGTCCATGCCCGCCTCGAGGAACGCCGCGGTGACCCCGAGGGTCTCCTTCACCCGGTCGGTGCCCCGCGCGGCGAGGTACGGCCCGTGGCCGATGAGCTCGCGCATGAGCAGCCGCGCGGTCTGCGGTCGCGCCGCGAGGGCGTCGATGACCAACGAGCCGAGGCGATCGAGGCGATCGGCGAAGCTCCCTTCCTCGAGGTTGGCCGCGGCGATCAGCTCAAACAGCCCGAGCACCGAGTCGTCCATCACCGCGGTGTAGAGCGCCTCCTTGCTCTCGAAGTGGTG
Organism: Myxococcales bacterium; assembly: GCA_038248085.1. Taxonomy (GTDB): domain Bacteria; phylum Myxococcota; class Myxococcia; order Myxococcales; family Myxococcaceae; genus Archangium_A. The sequence goes on from JBBRUE010000503.1 coordinate 845, forward strand.
GTACACGGACGCTTTGCGGATCTTCGCGAGCTCGGCGATTTCGCTCATGCTGACGCCGTCGGGGCCCCGCTCGGCGAACACCGGCAACGCGAGGGCGACCAACTCGGCCGGGGTGATCGGGTGGGCCGGGCGGCCTGGTCTTCGCGCGCCCTTCGTGACTGCTCTTCTGCGCATGGTTCGAGGCCCACGGTAGCCTACGGTGCGCCTCGCAATGCCGGAAGCCGCGACGAAGACCCGCCTGACGACGAAGCAGCTCTTCGCCCAGTTCTCCCAGTCGATGCGCTGGGTGTTCGAGGCGGACCCGACGAGCACCGTGCTGTTGACGCTCGTGACCGTGGTGCTCGGCCTGTTGCCGGCGGTGATGTCATGGGTCGGCCGGCTGATCATCGACGGCGTGGTGCTGTCGGCGAAGACCGGTGACCCGGCCGATCGCCGCGCGGCGCTGCAAGCCCTGGCGGCCGAGCTGGTGCTCTCGGTCGTCTTTCTCGCCTCACGGCGAACGCTGACCTACCTGCGGGAAGTCGTGCGCATCGCGGTGGGCAAGCTGCTCAACCGGCGCATCCTCGAGAAGGCGCTGCGGCTCGAGCTGGCGCAGTTCGAGAACGCGGCGACCTACGACGTGCTGCAGAACGCGCAGCGCGAGGCGTCGAACCGGCCGCTGTCGCTCGCGTTGTCCACGCTGACGCTGTTGCGCAGCCTGATCACCCTCACCGGCTTCGCCATTCTGCTGTGGGGCCTCGCGTGGTGGAGCGTGGTGCTGCTGGCCATCGCGGCGATCCCCGAGTTCCTCTCCGAGACGAAGCTCTCGGCCGACGCGTTTCGCCTCTTCTCGTGGCGCGCGCGAGAGAGCCGGCTGCTCACCTACCTCGAGCAGGTGCTGACGCGGGATACCCACGTCAAGGAGGTGAAGCTCTACGGGCTGGGGCCGCTGGTGCTCGGGCGCCACACCGCGCTGCTCGAGAAGTTCCAGGGGGAAGACCTCGCGCTCGCGCGCCGCAAGGCCACGCTGGGCACGCTCTTCGCCGCGCTGTCGTCGGTGGCGTTCTACGTCTGCTACGCGGCCGTCGGCTTCCGCGCGGCGATGGGGTTGATCACCGTCGGCGACCTCACCCTCTCGATCTCCGCGTTCCGCCAGGGCCAGGGCGCCTTCGAGGACGTGCTCAGCTCGGTCGCCGGCATGTACGAAGACGCGCTCTACGTCTCGAACCTGAGCCTGTACTTCGACCTCCCCACCCCGCCGGAGATCGTCGCGGTCACGCCGGGGAAGGTGCTGCCGCCCGGGCGCTTCAGCGTCGAGTTCGACCACGTCTCGTTCCGCTACCCGGGCCAGGCGGAGTTCGCGATCCGCGACCTGAGCCTCACCCTCGCGCCCGGCGAGAAGCTCGCGGTGGTGGGCGAGAACGGCGCGGGGAAGTCGACGTTGATCAAGCTGATGCTGCGCCTCTACGAGCCGACGGAGGGCGTCATCCGCTTCGGGGGCATCGCCGCGCAGGAGCTCGACGTGCACGCGCTGCGGGCCCGGGTGGGCGCGGTGTTCCAGGACTTCGTGCGCTACCAATTCACCGCTGGCGAGAACATCGGCCTGGGCGACGTGGGGCGGCTCGAGGCGGGCGAGAGCATCGACCGGGCCGCGGCGGACGGCGGCGCGATGGAGCTCCTCGAGACGCTGCCGAAGAAACGCGACACCGTGCTCGGCACCTGGTTCGAAGAGGGCCACGAGCTGTCGGGGGGCCAGTGGCAGAAGCTGGCCATCGCGCGGAGCTTCATGCGCCTGACGAGCCTCGCCGGTGAAGGCGCGGACCTGCTGATCCTCGACGAGCCGACCGCGGCGATCGACGCGGCGGCCGAGGCGGCGTTGTTCGAGCGCTTCCAGAAGCTCACCGTCGGCCGCAGCGCGATCATCATCTCGCACCGCTTCTCGACGGTGCGCATCGCCGACCGCATCGCGGTGCTGGAACACGGGCGCCTGCTCGAGCTGGGCAGCCACGACGCGCTGCTCGCGCAGGGCGGTCAGTACGCGCACCTCTTCACCCTGCAGGCGAAGGGCTACCGCTGATCCGACCGAAATAAACCAAGCAAACCGGGAGGTTACAGCCACAAAGGCCCTGCGAACGGTTCTCATGACCCGTCCATGACGGACCGTGCGTTAGCAAGGAGGTCATGAACATCGCCGTCGTGGTGAACCTCAACGCGCGCAAGGGATCGCAGCGCTTCGCAGCCCGGGCCCGCCGCGTCCTCCCCCGGTCGCACGTAGTCGCCACGCGGTCGATGGACGACCTCCACCGCTTCCTCGACGAGTCGGAGCAGCGCGGCGCGCCGGGGCTGGTGCTCTCGGCCGGCGGTGATGGAACGGCCATCGGGCTCCTCGACGCGATGCGAGCGCGCGGCATCGCCTTCCCCGCGGTCGGTCTCGTGCCCCTGGGCACCGGCAACGCGTGGGCGATCGGCACCCAGTCCCCTTCTCCCCACGGCATCCTCGAGCGCATCTCGCAGCACACCGCCTTCGGGGGGACGCACATCCCCACCAACGACTTCGCGTTGATCGAAGTCGAGGGCCGGGTGACTCCGTTCGCCGGCTCGGGCTGGGACGCGGAGCTGCTCCACGACTACAAGCAGCAGCGCCTGGCGACGCCCGAGCGCTTCCGCCGCTTCGTCGAGGGGCCGGGCGGCTACGCGATGTCGCTCTTCGGCCGCACCATTCCCCGCAACGTCCGCGCGCAGACCCGGCCCCAGGTGCGGGTCACGAACCTCGGCGCGCCTGCGCTGGGCCTCGACGCGTCGGGGAAGGTCATCGAGCTGCCGAACGGCGGGACTGGAGCAGTGCTCTACGAGGGGCCCTACGGCGTCGCCGGCGCGGGCACCAGCCGCGAGCTCGGCTTCGGCTTCAAGGCCTTCAACTTCGCGCGCGCCCTGCCCGGCCGCATGCACGTGCGGGTCTACGCGGCGACCGCGGGCGAAGCGACGCTCCGGCTGCCCAACCTCTGGCGCGGCGTGCACCCGATGCCGCACAGCCACGACTTCCTGATGACCGCCTGCCGCATGGAGTTCGACCGCGAAGTGCCGGTCGAGGTGGGCGGCGACGTCATCGGGCTGCGGACGTCGGTCGAGTACCGCGTGTCTGCGCAGGTGGTGCCGCTGGTCGACTGGTCGAAGCTCCTGCGCCAGTAACCGGCTGAGGACGACTCAGCGCCTCGAGCGTTTCGGGGGCGAAGAGGCCCGCCCGAACCCGACCGTCGCGAGCGCAGCCACGGCCAACAGGCTCCCCAGCGCGAGGAAGACTCGCGCGAAGTCGTGACGATTTCCCTCGTAGCTCTCGCCCCAGATGCGGTCGAGCCAGGCCTGTCGCGTGCCGCACAGCAGACTGCGCACCTCGATGCCTCCATCGGCCAGGCGCCCCGTCACTAGCACCCCATCGCCCAGGCTGAACCCGACGTACCGCCTGCCGCTCGGCGCGTTGCGGTCGAGCGGGTCGATCTCTTCGTGGGTGTGGCATGCGTCCAACCGGAAGTCGCCGTTGACGACTTTGACCGGGCCGCCTGCATCGATGACGAGCCCGTCGGCGAAAAACTCGAACTCCGTCCACTGGACCCGCGTCTTGGTGCCGAAGACCGGATTCCCGTAGGTGATCCAGGCGACGAGGCCCTGCGCGGTGGGCGCGTGTCCCGCCCCGATCAACTTGCCTTCGAGCATCACCTCGGTGCCGATCGGCTGTGCGGTGAGCGTCGCCGCGGTCACCACCTTCGCGCGCTCGTACGGGGCGTAGGGCACTTCGCCGTGAAACATCGCGAGCGAGACGAGGAGGAACACCGAGGCCACGCCGCCCAGGATCATCGCCGCCAGCATCGGCCCCGTGAGCCTCATCCGAGCAGTCCCTCAGTGGGAGCAGGGGGCGATGACGGTGGTCTCGCCCTTGTCGTCCATCTTCATCAAGCCACCCTCGCGCCCGACCTGGATGCTGAAGGTCTGCGCAGGCGCGCTGCCCGCGACGGAGACCTTCGCCGAGTTGACGCCGAGCGTCGTCGGGTCGACGCCCACCTTCGAGAGCGAGGGCGAATACGAGTCGTGCTCCGCGAAGTACGCCTTCTCGGCCACGAAGATCGACTTCAGCGCCTTGGTCAGCACCGCCGTGCAATCGAGCGCCGGCGGTTTGGGGGCCGGCACCGTGGACCAGGCGCCGTTCTGCTTCTCGAGGAAGACGTGCATCGCCTGGGTCGTCCGGCCCTTTTCCACCAGGGACTCGAAGGTCAGCGCGTCGGTGCGCGGCCCGCCGAGCAACACGTAGCGGGGGGCGGCGTCGGTCCCCACGGCGAAGAGCGGCACTTCGCACCGATGGGCGCCCTCGTCGAAGAAGCTCACCGTCGCAGCCTTGCCCGCGTACTCGATGATCGCCCGCGTCGCGGTGAACTGCTGCAGCGCGGCCGGGGCCGACTGCTCGGTGACCGCGGCGGCGACCCGGTCCTTCAGGTCGGCCGGCTTGACGCCCCCGGTCAGTAGGGAGCGCTCGAGTTCTTTCGGGTCGGCGAGCAGCGCCTTGCGATCGCCTCCGAGGGTGAGCCACTTCGAGAGCCGCGTGTCGACCTGCGTGACGAGCTCGATGGAGTGAGCCGCCGCGAAGCCGCGGGGGGGAGCAGCGAGAACGGTGAGCGCCAGGGCGAGGGCCATCATGAGGCGGGCAGCACACTACAGAACAGCATCGTTGGGTCCCCTGGCTAGCCTCCACCGCCGCGGCGACGCTCTGGCCCTCGAGACGGTGGGTGCCTTTCTCGGCGAGCTGGCTTCACGGGAATCTCCGGGGTGAGGTGTGCTCGGTGAGTGGCGCTCGGCCTGCCCG
>JBBRUE010000504.1:0-5647 GCA_038248085.1 Myxococcales bacterium
GGCGAGGAAACGATCGATGATCCCGAATGCCTCGATGAGAAGCTCCCCGCGTCTGCCGCGCCGCACATTCCGGTAGTGTAGCGCGACAGTCGTGGTCTTTCGTTCGAGGAGCGAGCCCGGATGGCGACGCACGAGCGCCTCGAGCTCTTCGGCGAGATCACGCAGTGGTGTAGGGTCGAGATCGCCGACGTTCTCCCAGGCCCCGGCCCCGCGACGCAGTGAAGAGACGGTGCGGGCCGCGATCCCCGTACCGACGACCACCACCAGCGAAGACCTCCCGAAGGTGATCGTCGATCCCGCCCCGCAGATGGTGATCGCGGGCCCCGGCGCCCTCCGCGCCGCCGGCGTCGAACCGATCGAGCCGGTCGAGCTGACGCAGCGCAAGCAGGCCGCGGCCGGTGATCCGGCGGCCGACCCCGAGCAGCGCTGGTTCAAGCAGTAGTCGAATTGGGCTACACGCCCCGGCTGTGCTCCACGTCCTCTCGTTGTTGGTGGCGACGGCCACCGCGCAGTCGCTCCCCCCGTGGATGACGGGGGAGACCGTCCCTTCCGACCTCTCGATCTCGCTGGTGACCTTCAGCCCTGGCGATTCGCTCGTCGAGTGGTGGGGTCACACCTCCTTCGTCGTGGAGGACAAGCGCCTCAACCACGCCCGCCTCTACAACTTCGGCATGTTCGGCCCGAAGGAAGGCGACACCACTGGCTTCGTGAAGGACTTCATCAAGGGCCGGCTCATCTTCTGGGTGGCCGACGACTCGGTGATGGCGACGTTCGGGTTCTACAAGAAGTACCTGAACCGCGACGTGCGCATCCAGGAACTCGATCTCACGCCCGACGAGGCGCTGGCCATCGCGAAGCGGCTGGGCACGCACGTGCTGCCCGAGAACCGCATGTACCGGTACCACCACTACAACGACAACTGCTCCACCCGGCCGCGCGACATCATCGACGAGGCGATCGGAGGCCAGCTCAAGGCGGCGACCGCCGGCCCGTCGCGCATGACGCTGCGCCAGCACACGCTGCGGTACTCGATGGTCAACCCGCCGATGTCGCTGATCCTCGACTACCTGCAGGCCGACTCGCTCGACAAGCCGATCACCCAGCAGCAGGACGCGTACCTCCCCGACGAGCTCGAACTGCAGCTGCAGAGGCTGCAGGTGACGCGCGCCGACGGCTCGGTGCGGCCGCTGGTGAAGAAGCAGTGGAACTGGTTCCAGAGCGATCGCCAGCGCCCGCCCGACGTCGCCCCGAACTGGATTCCGTACGAGCTGGGGGTGGGTCTCCTCTTCGCCGCGCTCGCCCACGCCCTCGGTCACTGGGGCCGCGACGGGAAGAAGCTGCCGCGGGTGTTGCTCGGCCTCTACACCGCGCTGCTCGGGCTGGGCCTCGGCGTGCTCGGCACCGCGCTCGGGTTCCTCATGACCTTCACCGACCACGACGTCACCTTCGGCAACGAGAACCTCTTTCAAGCCAACCCCCTCTCGCTCGCGCTCCTCCCGCTGGGCCTGATGCTGGCCTGGGGTTCGAAGCGCGCGGTGAAGGCCAACCGGGCGGTGTGGACGGTGCTCGCGGCGATCTCGGTGCTCGGCGTGCTGGTGAAGGTGCTGCCCTCGGCCGACCAGGCCAACGGCAACATCCTCGCGGTCCTCGTGCCGGTGAACGTCGGGTTCGCGGCCCTGTGGTGGCTCAGCGCGCGGTACCAGCCGGCGAAATGAAGAAGCCCCGCTGTTTCGAGCGGGGCTCCGGGTGCTGCGGGTCGACGGGCGCTTACTTGAAGTTCGCGGCCGCGAAGTCCCAGTTCACGAGCTTCTCGAGGAACGTCTCGACGTACTTCGCGCGGAGGTTCCGGTAGTCGATGTAATACGCGTGCTCCCAGACGTCGCAGGTGAGCAGCGCCTTCTGGCCCTTGGTGATCGGCGTCTCGGCGTTGCCGGTGGTGACGATCTTCAGCTTGTCGCCTTCCTTCACCAGCCACGCCCAGCCCGAGCCGAACTGGCTGATGGCCGCGGTCGAGAACTGGCTCTTGAAGTCGGCCAGCGAGCCGAAGTCCTTCTTGATCGCGTCCGCCAGCGCGCCCGTGGGCTCGCCGCCACCGCTCGGCTTCATCGAGTTCCAGTAGAAGGTGTGGTTCCACACCTGGGCCGCGTTGTTGAACACGCCGCCCGACGAGGTCTTGACGATCTCCTCCAGGCTCTTCTCGGCCTCCGGCTTCCCCTCGAGCAGCTTCTTGAGGTTGGTCATGTAGGCCTGATGGTGCTTCTCGTAGTGGTACGAGAACGTCTCCTCGGTGAGGTGGGGCGCGAGGGCGGTCTTGGCGTACGGGAGCGGATCCAGTTCGAACTTCATGTCGTTCTCCTTGGTGGGGTGGGACGGATGGCGCTGAGTTAATGACCCCGCCTCCGAAAGTCAGCAGGGGAATGCGGCTTGCGTCCCCCAGCCCCACCGTCGTACGGGGCACGCCATGGCGAACGATTTGATCACCGAGAAGATGGCCGACCTCCAGGCGAGGCTCACCAGCCTCCGGGGGTCTCTTTGACGTCGACCGCAAGAAGAGCCGCATCGCGCTGATCGAACGCGACTCGACGCTGCCCGACTTCTGGAACGACAACGTCAAGGCGCAGGGCATGCTCAAGGAGAAGACGCTCCTCGAGAAGCAGCTCGCAGCCTACGAGGGCACGCAGCGCCGCTTCGACGACGCCAAGACCCTGATGGAGCTCGGCGCCGAGATGGCTGACGAGGCCAGCACCCAGGAAGGCATCGCGCTGTTGCCAGAGCTCGAGACCCTGCTCAAGCAGCTCGAGCTCGAGAAGATGCTCTCGGGCCCCAACGATCGCTTCAACTGCTACGTCGACATCAACGCAGGGCAGGGCGGCACCGAGTCCAACGACTGGGCCTCGATGCTGCTGCGCATGTACACGCGCTTCTGTGAGCGCCGCGGGTGGAAGGTCGAGCTCTCCGACTACAACGAGGGCGAAGGGGCGGGCATCAAGAGCGCCTCGCTGCGCATCGAGGGCGAGAACGCCTACGGCTACATGAAGGCCGAGATGGGCGTGCACCGGCTGGTGCGGATCTCGCCGTACGACTCCGCCGCGCGCCGCCACACCTCGTTCGCCTCCGTCGACGTGTACCCGGAGATCGACGACGACATCAAAATCGACATCCCCGAGACGGACTACGAGCTCAAGTTCATCCGTGGCAGTGGCGCCGGCGGGCAGAAGGTCAACAAGACCAGCTCCACCGCACAGCTGCGCCACTTGCCGACGAACATCGTCCTCACCGTGCAGACCGAACGCAGCCAGAGCGCCAACAAGGACATGGCCTTCAAGATCCTCCGCTCGCGCCTCTATGATCTCGAGGTGAAGCGTCGCGAGGCCGAGACCGCCGTCCGCGAAGGCGCGAAGGCCGAAAACAGCTTCGGCTCGCAGATCCGCAGCTACGTCCTGGCGCCCTACCGCATGGTGAAAGACCTCCGGACCGGGGTCGAGTCGGGTCAGCCGGACAAGGTCCTGGACGGCGATCTCGACCCGTTCATCACCGCCCAACTCATGGGCGTGAAGAACCCCGCGAAAGCACTGCCTGAATAGACGATCTCGAGGCTGCCGGCGGCTGGGGACTGCGTTATGCTCTTCCCGCCTTCAGGGGGCATCTTGGAACAAATGCACTGCCAGTCATGCGGAGGAGAACATGTAACTGGCGCCTGTCAGCAGGCGGGCACCCCGTCTGTCCCGTGGTCGAACGGTTCCGCCGAAGGGCACGACACGAGCGTTTCCGTGACCCCCGCCCAGCCCCTGCCTCCCATGTTCTCCAGCGCTACTCCGTCGGCCGACCCGCTGCTCGGGGCCCAGGTCGGGAGCTACCGCATTCTCAAGATGCTCGGCACCGGAGGCATGGGCTCGGTGTACCTCGGCGAGCACACCGGCATCGGCAGCCGGGTGGCGATCAAGTTCCTCCACGAGCACCTGGCCTCGAACCCCGACCTCGTGCAGCGGTTCTACGCCGAGGCGCGCTCCGTCAACGTCATCGGTCACGCGAACATCGTCAGCATCTTCGACATGAACGTGCTGCCGCCGAACCGCTACTACCTCGTGATGGAGTACCTCGAGGGGCGCTCGCTCGAGTCGGTGGTCGCCCTGGGACCGATGCCGATGTCGCGGGCCGTGCCCATTCTCGTGCAGGTCTGTGACGCCCTCGACCAGACCCACGCCGCGGGCATCGTGCACCGCGATCTGAAGCCGGAGAACCTGATCCTCGTGAAGCGAGGCCGCCAGGAAGACTTCGTGAAGATCTTCGACTTCGGCATCGCGAAGCTGCAGAGCACGACCTCGAGCCGCAAGACGGCCACGGGCATGATCATCGGTACGCCCGATTACATGGCCCCCGAGCAGGCGAGCGGGGAAGTCATCGACGGGCGCACCGACCAGTACTCGCTGGGCGTGATCGCATGGGAACTGGCCACCGGGAAGACGCCCTTCGCCGGCCTGCCGATCACCGCGATGCTGGTCGCCCACCTCACCCAGGACCCGAAGCCCCCGCACGAGCTCAACCCCTCGGTGCCGCGGGGCATCTCAGCGGTGATCATGAAGGCGCTGGCCAAGAAGGCCGACGCCCGCTTCGCCAGCGCCGGTGACTTCGGGCGCGCCCTCGAGCAGGCCCTCAAGGACGCGGAGTCGACCAGCAGCGGCGTCCTCGTCCCCCCGCCTTCGACCGAGTCCGCCGCTCAGCGCGCCACGCCGGCTCCCGCGGACGCCGTACTTTCGCGCGTGACGCCAGCCGCCGGCGCGCTCGCCCCGCCGCGCCACGTCGCGCGCCTCGACGTCCTGGTGAAGCTCGACCAGGGCGTGGTGACGCTCACCAGCCAGGACGTCTCGCGCGCCGGTTGTTTCATCTGCAGCAACCAGGCTCCGCCCCGCGTCTTCTCGCGCATCACCATCACCCTGCCGCAGGTCGGCGAGATGCAGGCCGATGTCGTGCGCCACGTCACCGCCGAGCAGGCCGAAGCGTGGAACATGCCGCAGGGCTTCGGGGTGCAGTTCATCGGCGTGAAGCCGGAACAGCGGGAGGCCCTCGACCAGCTCACGCGCGGGCTACCGGTCGCCCCCATCGCGCCGCCGACACCGGTTTCGCACGCCGACGATCCGCTCGCGGAGAAGCTCCTGGCCGACGTGCGCAAGCGCATTCAGGGCGATCACTACGTGGTGCTCGGCTTGCCGCAGGACGTCGACATTCCCCACGTGAGGGCGCGCGGTCGTGAACTCGCCGCTCAGCTCGGGGAGCTCGCCAAGCGGAACCTCTCGCCCGGGCAGCACAAGCAGATCGACGCGGCCCTCGAGCGGTTGCGCCAGGCGGTCGACGTGCTCGGCACTCCGACCAAACGGGTGGAGTTCGACGGCCTGCGCTTCAACTGGAAGGGCGTCGCGGTGTGCCTGACCGCCGGACTGCGTGCGACCGAGCTTGAGGACGTCCGCAAGCGCTTCCTCAAGGCCAACGAGGGAACCGAGGCGCGGGTCGCCCTGCACCTGATGAGCGCCAACGGCCACGAACGAGATGGGCACATCTCCGATGCGCTGCGGGTGGTGGAGCAGGTGCTCAACCTCGACCCGCTCAATCTCGAACTGCACCACCGTCGCAAGGCGTTGCTCCGGCGCAC
>JBBRUE010000505.1:0-5645 GCA_038248085.1 Myxococcales bacterium
ACCGCGCGCCCGGCGTCCGGCCCTTCGACCACCACGAGCTGGCAGCGCACGGCCGCCCCCGATTCTTCGACCTGCGTCGTCAACCGCGTCTGCATCGCCGGCATCGTAGCGCTTCGCCTCAACGCGGAGCGGCTCGGCGCACGGACGCCGGGTCGACGGCCCTGCTCGTCAAGCGGCGACTTCGCGACGCGCCTGACCGCTGACCTCCTGGGCGCGCGGTGTGTGCCGTGACCGCCGGTGCGACCGGGAACTGCGGCACAGGCAGTGCGCGGCGGGCGAAGGGGCGCACGCCGGTGCTCGTCTCGACGAGGCCCCTCACCATGCGCATTTCGTCACCAGGGTGCTCGGCGAGGTGCAGGGCCTCCGGGGAGTCCCCTTCGCGGCTACGCTCCGCCCCGTGACGCTCCCGCGGCCCTTCGGCCCCTTCATGCTCGAGGCGAAGCTGGGGCAGGGCGGCATGGCCGAGGTCTTCCGCGCGCGGGCGTTCGGGGCCAGCGGCTTCGAGAAGCGGGTGGTGATCAAGACGCTGCGCGAGGAGCTCGTGGGCACGCCCGAGCTCGAGCGCATGTTCCTCGAGGAGGCGCGGCTCCAGGCCCGGCTCTCGCATCGCAACCTGGTGCAGGCGCACGACGTGGGCGTGGCGGAAGGGCGGCCGTGGGTGCGGCTCGATCTCGTCGACGGCGTCGAGCTGGCCGCGTTGCCGGTGCCGCTCGCGCCGCCGGTGGTGCGCTTCATCGGGGCGGAGCTGGCGCTCGGGCTCCACGCGTTGCACGAGGCGCGCGACGAGCAAGGGCGGCCCCTGGGCATCGTGCACCGGGACGTGAGCCCGAAGAACGTGCTGCTCTCGCGGCTGGGCGAGGTGAAGCTCGCCGACTTCGGCATCGCCCGCGCCACGCAGCTGCGCGAGCAGACCCGGGGCGGGGTGCGCAAGGGCACCTACGCGTACATGTCGCCCGAGCAGGTCGCCGGTCGCCCGCTCGGCGTGGCGAGTGATCAGTTCGCGCTCGCCACGCTGCTGGTCGAGCTGCTCACCGGGCAACGTCCGTTCGACGCGGGCACGCCGCTGGAGACGATGGATCGGATCCGCGAGGCGGTGCCGCCGGTGCTCGACGGCGTGGATCCGCTGCTCGCGCAGGTGTTGCTCCGCGCGCTGCGCCGGGACCCCGCGGAGCGTTTCGCCTCGAGCCGCGCGTTCCGCGAAGCGTTGATCAACTCCGGGCCCTCCGCAGATGAGTTGGTGTTGGCGGATCAACTCCCTCGCGTCGCGACGCCGGTGTCGGCGCCAGGGACGCGCATCGACACGGGCCTCGGCACCGATGACTGATCGCGCGAAGCGCGGCTGGGTGCTCTTCGCCTTCGGGTGGGCTGCGCTCGGCGTCGGGCTGTGGAGCTGGAGTTGGTGGAACGATCGCCAGCTCGTCGCGCTCGCGGCCCGACTGCTCGGGGACTGTCCGGCTCACGCCTGTGGCCGCACGATGACGATGCGCTGTCTCACCCGGTCGCAGATCACGTGGAGAGGCGCCTCGTTTCGTGCTTCAAAACTGCACCATGCGCCTCTTGACGATCGCCGCGGCCGCCGTCCTGCTCTCTGCGTGTCTGTGCCGGAGCCGCGAAGACAAACTCAACGCCTCCGAGGATGAGGGCAACCTGCTGGTGGCCACCAAGGCCCGGTTGCTCAAGGGCGCCGGCGAGGCGGTGAAGAAGGAAGGCAAGGAGGCCGCCGAGTCGGTCGCCGAGGGTACCAGCGAGGTCATGAAGGGCCTGGGCGCGGGCTTCGAGAAGGGCCTCAAGGCGGTGAAGGTGAAGAATGACGCGTCGATCGCCGCCAACGGCATCGGCGTGACCCGCGCGGCCCGCGGCGAAGACGGCACCGCTGCGCACACCGTCACTCTCTACGTCACCTTCGAGAAGGCCTTCGGGGGCGTGCTCGAGCTGCGCGCCTACGACACCGCAGACAGCGAGGTCGGCCGCTCGAAGGTGGAGGTCACCGAGAAGGAATCGGGTGCGCACTATGTCGACTTCACCTTCGACGAGCGCACGCCGCTGCTCACCGCTGGCCACGTCGAACTCCGCGCGACCCTGAAGGCGCCGTGAACCTCGGGGCGTACGATGAGCTGGTGCTCGCCTCGACCTCGACCGCGCGCCGCGCGTTGATGGAAGGGCTCGGGCTCCCGTTCCGCATCGTCGCGCCGGGAGTGGAAGAGGTGGTTCCGCCCGGCATGTCGCCCCAGCGGGCGGTGGCGATGCTCGCCGAGCGGAAGGCCCGCGCCGTCGCCGCGCGGTTTCCCCGGGCCCTGGTCATCGGATCTGATCAGCTCGTCTCGCTCGACGGCCACGCGCTGGGGAAGGCCCCCGACGCCGCTGCGGCGCGCGCCCAGCTCTCGTCGCTGCGCGGCCGGACCCACGACATCTTCACCGGCGTGTGCGTCGTCGGACCCGGCTTCGTCGAGACCGAGGTGGACGACGCCAAGCTCACCGTGCTCCCGCTCAGCGACGCCGAGCTCGACGGGTACGTGGCCACCGGCGAGTGGCAGGGGTGCGCAGGCGGGTACCGGGTCGAAGGGCGGGGGCAGGCGATCTTCCAGCGCATCGAGGGCGATCGCTCGGCCATTCAGGGGCTCCCGATGCAGCGCCTGACGCGGCTGCTGCGGGAAGCCGGCGTGCAGTTCTTCTGAGCGCAGCGGCGCCCTTCACCTCGCTCCGAGTTGCGCCCTGTCGACGATGGCGGAGGGCTCACTGCGTGAGGGACCCAGGCTGGGACGCCGGGGGCCGCGGGTCTCCCGACGCATCAACTTTGTTGACGCGCAACGAGTCGGTCGGCCGAGCGACCCGCCGACTGTCATCAACGATGATGCGTCCGGAGACCCGTGCCCGTCGCCGAGCGCCCTGGTGACGAAACGCGCGTGGTGAGGGCCCGCTCGAGGCGAGCACCGCGTGCGCCCCTTCGCCCACCTCGCACCGCCGCTGCCGCAGTTCCTGGGTACCCGGCGTCCATCAGGCTGAGTGATCCGCGGCGCCTTGAATCGCGCCCTTCCTCAACCTCGTCGTGCACCCGAGCCGCGGCCCCGGGGGATGCCGCGGTTTCTACCTACGATGCAGAGGCCGCGCTCCGCCCGCGTGTCACGACGAGTTTCTTCCACGCTGGCAGGTTCCTCAGGGCGGCGAAGTGCGGGTCGCGGGCGAGCTCGTGCGGCCTGGCTGGTGGCGGCGGCACAGACTTCTCGCGGTCGGCGGTGAAGGCCAGTTTCAGCAGCCCGAACGCGCGCTCGAACGCCCCTGCCGCGACGGCCAACGCAGCCGCAGCCTTCGCCGTCTGGTCGCGCTGCAGAGGCTTCGCCCAGACGCCTTGTTCTTCAGCGAAGTCGAGCCACACGAGGCCGACCCCTGGCTCGACCCTTGCGGCGGCGATGAGTTCGGTCAGCGCGGGAAGCAGCGCCCAGCAGAGCGAACCGGGGTCGAGCACCCCGCGGGCTTCGTTCGCGACCTCGACGATCTGCGTCCGGCGCGCTGGGCCTTCGCCGTCGCGAGGCGCTCAGCAGAACGCCAGTCTTCCAGCAGCGCCGCGTGCGTCTGGCCGGCGAGGCGATTGCGGAAGTACTTCCCGATGACGCTGTCATGAGTGGTCGTGAGCCGCACGGGCGCGAGCAGGCCGCTACCGGCCCTTCAAGTGGGTCTCGAAGGTGAACGTGTTCAAGGTGCCCTTCCTCGGGTGGAACATGACGCTCAATGGCTACGTGCCGCTGGTGCGCGGTGACGCCCCGAGCATCGCGCGGATGATGGAACTGTGTCGCCGCTGATGTTCCCCGAGGGTACGCGCTCGACCGATGGCGAGGTGAAGGACTTCAAGGACGGTGCGTTCCGGCTCGCGGTGGCGAACGGCTGCCCCGTCATCCCCATCGCCATCAGCGGCATGCGCACCTCGCTGCCCAGGCACGACTTCGTGATCCGCGAGACCGTGCGGTGCGTGGTGCGCGTGCGCGCGAACCTGGGATGTTGCGAAAACACCAATGGACCGAAGGTTGCCGAGACTTCCGTAGGAGAATGAAGACGGGGCTGGTGCATTGGTGAATTCGCAACACTCAGGCACCTCATTGGAACTCGAACAAACAGTGCGGCGCCAGCCAGACCGCTGGGCGTGGCAAAAGGTCCTGCCAGCGCTTCGCGAGGCTGAACGAGACCGCGAAGGTCTTCGGGGCGAGCGCGGTCGCGTCGGAGTCAGCGGCGTAGACCTGAAACGCGCGCTGGCCACGCCATCGCTTGCTCGTTCGACCAGGCCACGCGAACGATGATGTCGTGCGTGCGTCGTTCGCCGGGCAACGCAGGCACGTCATGCAGTGCTCCTGCGTTGGTGCATCGCCGAAATGATCTCTGATGCGCGGCCAGCGTTGACAGTTTGTCGCCCCAGAACGCGCGAGCTGGAACACCGAGCACTCCACTCGCCGCGCAGCGCCCGACTGCTCGTCGCCGACGCGTCGCAGGGGTCTCAACGTGTGGTGTCGCTGGGGCAATGCAAGAGCCGCTCGCGGCTTGAGCTGGGTGCGTCGTCGAGTTCGGCTTCGACCCGCGCGAAGGAATTGAAGCTGTTCGAGTCTTGCGTCACCTTCGAGGCGTGCCCCGCTACGAGATCTACGATGACGGCGTCGCCAACTTCTGGACCATCACCCTGACTGGCCACAGTTACGCGCTGCGCTGGGGCCGGGTGCCAGGGCAAGGGGCAGGACAGGTCAAAGAGTTCGACTCGGAAACGAAAGCCCGCGCCGACTACCACAGGCAGATCTCAGCCAAGTTGAAGAAGGGCTATCGGCTGGTGGCCGGCACTGAAGAACCTGAGGCGGTCGCGCGCGTGGTGAGTTCCGTGGATGTCGCGGCCCAGCGCAACCCGCAGCTGGAGGCGGAGGCCGCCATCGACCCCAATGATGAAGGCCCGCTCCTGGTGCTCGGAGACTGGCTGCAGAGTCAGGGCGATCCGCGCGGCGAGCTCCTCTCTTTGCAGTATGCGCAGCGTCGCGAGACAGACCCAGCGCGGTTCGTCAGCATGAAGCGGGCCGTCGAGCTGCACTACGCCGCCCATGAGCCAGCGATTCTCGGGCCGGTGTTTCCCTTCAGGCACCTCATGAAGCTCGAGTGGCACCTCGGCTTCGTGCGCGCCGCGAGGATCTCGTACGAGACGGGGCGAGCTGACGACCTCTCGGTGACGCAGTTGCTCGAGACGCTCATCGGGCTACCTGCCTCAGTGGTGCTTCAGGAACTGGCGCTGGGGGCGTTGGCCGAAGGTGACCGCTATCCACCGGTGCTCGAGGCGTTGTGCCGGCGCGGTGAGCCGAAGGCGCTGCGGACGTTGCTGCTGGGTGACCTGCGTCCGGCCAGACGAAGCCAGCGGGGCGCTGTGCTCGGTGATCTCAGGCCGCTCGGCGCGGCCTTTCCGCTGCTGCGCAGACTGGTGCTCGCGGCGGGCACCGCGACGTACGGCGACCTGGAGCTGCCTCGACTTCGCACCTTCGAACACCTGGCCGACCTCGACGAACGGGCCCTCGACTGGTTGGCGCAGACGAGGCTGGCTGAGCTCGAGTTGCTCAACGTCACGGCGCACCTGGGGCAGCACTTCGCCTTGTTGCCGCTGCTCGAGGCGTTGCCGTGCCCGCCGC
>JBBRUE010000506.1:0-5638 GCA_038248085.1 Myxococcales bacterium
CGTGTCCGTGTCGGGCACTGCCGGGCCGGTGGGCTTCGTGGGCGGGGTGGGCCTGCGGCGCGTGGGGTTGCTCCAGAGCGCGGGGAGCGTGCACAGCCCGCTCGACGGGTCTCTCCCCGACGTGCCGCGCTTTGCCCCCGACGGGCGCACACAACTGGGCACCGGCTTCAACGAATTGACGGCGGACGGCCGGGTCACGGTGCGGCCCGTGGGGGCGCACGAGTTGACGCTCGCCTCGCAGGCCTATCGGCAGTTCGACGCGCCGCGCACCGACCAGTGCCCCCCGGCCTTCGCGCGCAGCGACGAGTGCCTCACGTACAAGGAGCAGTTCCGCACGCTGACCTGGGCGAGCTGGAAGGCGCACCTCGGGGGCGACGTCGATACGCTCCGGCTGACGGCGTCGTGGCAGCGGCAGCACGAGCTGCGGGAAGGCGCGCGGCCCGCGTCATTCGTGCTGACCACCGGCCGCGACGTGGTCGACACGGTCGGGGGCTCGTTCTCGCTTGCCTCGCGGCCCTTCGTGCCTGTCGAGGGGCTGCGGCTGTCGTTCGAGGGAGGGCTCGACACGTACCTCGACCTCGTCGACTCGAAGAGCTTCGTGTCGTTCACTGACCTCGGGGTCACCCGTCAGCAGTCGCGCGGGCAGTACCTCGCGGGCAGCACCTCGCTGACCGGCGGCGCGTTCGTCGACGGCGCCCTGCGCATCGGCACCCGCTTCACCGTGCGCGCCGGAGGCCGGGCGGGGTGGGCGTCGCTCACCGCGCCGGCCGACCTCGCCTCGTCGTCCCGGGCCATCGCCGCGGCGTGGGCGCCGCTGGCCGGGCACGTGGGCGTGGAGTGGGCCGTCGCGTCGCCGGTGACGCTCCTGGCGAACGTCGATCGATCCTTCCGCGCGCCGAACCTCGACGATCTCACCTCGCGCCAGCAGACCGGCCCCGGCTTCCAGTTCGAGAACCCGGCGCTGCGACCCGAGACGGCGCTCACCGCGGAGCTCGGCGCGCGGGTGCGGCTCGACTGGCTCTCGCTCGAGGGCTGGGGCTTTCAGACCTGGCTCGACGGCGCGGTGATCAAGCAGCCGCGAGACGTCGCCGATTGCCCACCCTCGACGGCGCAGTGCGGGTCGTCGTGGTTCCGCTACCAGCTGGTCAACGCGCCCGGCCTCTCGGAAGTGCGCGGCGTGGAGGCGGTGGCTCGCGCCCGGTTCCCCGCGGGCTTCGGCGCACGGCTCACGGCGGCGTACACGTGGGGCGAAGGCCCCAGCCCGCTCGCGACGAGCGTCCGTCTTCCGCTCAGCCGCATTCCTCCCGCCAACGGCACCGTCGAGCTCACGTGGAGGCACGACGTGGGGTTCACCGGCGCGGCCGTGTTGCGCTGGGCCGGCGCGCAGACGCGGCTCGCCCTCGCTGACCTCTCGGACGCGCGCATTCCGCTGGGGGGAACGCCCGGCTACGCGGTGGTCGATCTCCGCGCGTCGCTGCGGGTGTCGGCGGTCTCGCTGTCGCTGGTGCTGGAGAACCTCCTCGACTCGCCCTGGCGCGCCCATGGCTCGTCGATCAACGGCCCGGGGCGGGGCGTGATGGTGCTGGTGTCGTTCCGTGCTCCCGATTGACTTGAAGCGTGTTGACCCTGGCGGTGCGATCCTCGATGCAGTCGCCCATGCGAGCTCTCCTGGCGGCGTCCGTGATTCTGCTGTCCGCGTGCCCCGGTCCGACGCCCGTGCCGACCGACGGCGGCGTCGACGGTGGTGACAGCGACGGCACCTTCTGTCTCCCGGTCCCGATGCACGCGGAGGACGTCGTCAGTTGCCAGCCGTTGGCCACCGACTACCTCCCCCGCGTCGCCAACTCGTCGACCGATAGTTGGCCCGCCTGCGTCAGCGACTCCAACGTCTTCACGCCGATCAACCCCAACATCTCGAGCATCGCGCGGGTGACGGCGTTCGAGGACATCGCGACCCTGCTGTGGCGCGACGGCGTGTTGCCCACGCCGCAGGCCTTCCTCGACGCGCGGGTGGCGTACGCCGTCGACCAGGGCATCGACTCCCGCGTGCAGCGACGGGAAGACGTGCACTACCCGGAAGCGCCGATGCCCTGCAGCACCGCGGGCATTCCCGCGCAGTTCCCCGATCGCTGCGCCGGGCCCACGAAGATCCTCCCGGTGCTCAACGACGCGTTCGCCCGGGGCGCGGTGGGCGACGCGGTGCGCGTACAGGCGGCGCGCGTCGAGGCGAGCCTCGTGTGGTTCTTCTACCTGTCGTCGCTCTCGGAGGTGATGTCGTGCACCACCAAGCCGCAGGACTGTGACTCGAGCTGGGCCTACTACGCGGGCGGCACCGCGCGGGACGTGCCCCTGGGTCTCGGCAAGCTGGTTCGTTCGCTCGGTGTCGAGACGCACGACCGGGCGTACGACGCGGCGCTCGCCGTGCGCTGCTGGCGCAACCTCGACCATGAGACCGGCATCGCCACCGACACCGCGCGGCGGGATCTCGCCCGCGACCAGTTCGATCGCGCGTTGCTGCGGGGCGTCGCGTTGATCCTCCGCCAGCAGCTCTCGGAGATCGCCTGCACCACGGGCGACGTTCGCGACGCGCGGGTGGCCTTCGTCAACACGCTCGCCCCCTGGTTCGATCGCGCGGCGCGTGAACGAGACCCCGCGCAGGCCGACGTGCTGCTGCGCGAGCTGAGCCGCGCGTGGGCGTGGGAGCTGAACGTCGCCGCCGCCACGGCCGCGCTCGACGCACTCTTTCCCTGCCCCTGAGACACGAAAAAGCCCTCTCCCCGTGAGGGAAGAGGGCCGGGGCGGAAGCCGCTTCGCTTACCGCGCGTCGTACCCGAGCGTGAGCATCGGGGTGACGGTCACCGCGAGCTCGTTGGTCCTCACACTTCCGGTGCCCGTGCCGTTCACCACCTTCTCGCGGATGACGACGGCATTGGGGTGGAAGAGGATCAGCGCGTCGATGCCGAGGTTGAAGCCACCGCGCCGGAACGACGGTGCGCGCGCCCGGCCGAACCCGAGGCCCAACCGGAGGTCGAGACCAGGCATGGCGCCCACGTGGGCAATGGCGATCGCTTCGCTATTCCCACTGCTGGTGGCACTGCCCGAGACGCCGACCAGCCCCCCGTTCGCGATGACCGGCCCACCGCCGACGTAGAAGAGATCGGCGAACATCAGCTCGGCGATGGCACCCAGGTAATAATAGGAGAGGGCGGTGATGCTGGCGCTCGCGCCGCTGACACTCACCTGGGCTCCAATGCCGAAGCCCGCCGTGGCACCGACGACCGCGTAGGCGGCGAACATGTTGCTGACCTGGTAGCCGATGCGGCCTTCGGCGCCGATGGTGAAGGCCGACTGCGGCGCGTGCCAGCCGAGGTTACCCGAGACACCCCAGCGCACGCGGCCACCCGGATCTTCGAGCGGCGCATCCATGGCCGGCTGGGACGGGGGAGGCGGGGCGTACATCTGCTGCTGCGGCGGCGGAGGCGGTGGAGGGGGCGGCGGGGGGCTCACCTCCTGGGCAAAGGCACTCGCAGACACCAGGGCTGTCAGCAGCAGGGTTTTCTTCATGAGTGGGGCCTCGACGACGGTGGGGGAAGTTGATTCACGCAGGATTGTGACTGTCTTCGGCGGCGCGTCCACGAAATCATCGGCCGCTTCCTTCTCGACGCGGCGCGAGCGCGCCCGTAAACGGTGAGGCTATGGCCTTCCCGGTGCTCGTCCTCCATGGACCGAACCTTTCGTTGCTCGCCGAGGAGCAGATCGATCCACGCCTCGAGGCGCGGGCCGACGAACTGGGGGTGGAGCTGGTGACGGTGCAGGCCAACGGGGAGCAGGGGCTCCTCGACGCGCTCCACGAGAATGCGGGGGAAGTCGAGGCGGTGCTGGTGAACCCGGGCGTGCTCGCGCCCTCTGCGTGGGCCCTCGCTGAGGGGCTGCAGCTGGTCGGGCTTCCCGTGGTCGAGGTGCTGCTCAAGACCCTCGCGCCCGAGCGCGGTCCCTCTTCGCTGACGGGTGTCGTCAAGCAGCAGATCCACGGACAGGGCGTCGACGGGTACCTGGCCGCGCTCGAGGTGCTGGCGCCCGCGCAACGGGCCGAGGCGGAGGTGTCGGAAGACGAAGAAGGCGACGACGCGGCCCCGGCCGGCAAGAGCCTCGGGCGTCGCGCGCCGAAGGTGGACGTGCCCTCGAGAACGGGCAAGAGCATTGGCCGCAAGGCCGCCACGCCCACGCCCGCGGCCGAAGAGGCACCCGCGACGCGTGGAAAGACGATCGGCCGTGGCGCTGCGCGGGACGTCGCCGCGGTCGCTCCGGCGAAGACCTCCGGCGTGCTGACCCGGGCCCAGGTGCGCGAGCGCATCTCGCAGCGCCTCAAGGGCGCCCTGGCACCAGAGGCCCTCGCGCAGTGGTCGAGGGAGACGTGGTCGGGGCTGCAAAAGGGCGCGGCCGTCGAGACGGGCGCGAAGGAAAGAATCGAGAACGTGCTCCTCACCCTGATGGCCGGCGCGAAGGCCAGCGACGCCATTCTCGTCGCGCAGATGGCGAAGCTCGACTCATGAAGCGCATCGCTCCCCCCAGGGCGAACCCGGGCACCAACCCGAACTCGAACCCCAACCCGAAGACCAGGCCGGTCAAGCCCCCGCCCGCCCGCCGCGGTCCCGCCACCGCGCGCACCGTCGCCATCCAGGTGCTGGCGCGCGTCGCGGCGACCGACGCCTACTTGAACGTGGTGCTCGACACGGTGCTCGACGAGCAGGACCTCAAGGACCCGCGCGATGCGGGCCTCGTCACCGAGCTCTGCTACGGCGCCACGCGCCGGCTGCTCACCCTCGACGCGGTGCTGCGGCAGTTCGCCGACCGCGAGCTCGACACCATCGAGGACCGCGTGCTCGCGGCGCTGCGCCTGGGTGTGTACCAGCTGTTCTTCATGCGGGTGCCCAGGCACGCCGCCGTCGGCGACACCGTCGACGCGCTCAAGGCCGTGGGCTTCGAGCGCGCCGCGGGCTTCGTCAACGCCATCCTCCGCAAGGTCTCGGCGCTGCCCGAGCTGCCGAAGCCCGAGGGCGATGAGATCGCCGTGCTCGAGTTCGAGACCAGCCACCCCGCCTGGCTCATCAAGCGGTGGATCCGCCAGTTCGGCCCCGAGCGCGCGCGCTCGATGCTCGCCGCCGACAACGAGGCGCCGAGCGTCGTGGTGCGCGCCAACACCACCCGCGTCTCGCGTGACGAGCTCCTCGCGCAGCTCATCGAGGCGGGCGTGAAGTGCCGGGCGACGACGCTCTCGCCGCTGGGCATCGTCCTCGAGTCTCCCGGCCGCGTGGAGGAGCTGTACGGCTTCGCGGAAGGCCTGTGGCAGGTGCAGGACGAAGCGGCGCAGCTGGTGACGGTGTACGGCCAGGTGCCGGCCAACGCCCGGGTGCTCGACATGTGCGCGGCGCCGGGCGGCAAGGCCTGTCACCTCGCGCAGACCAACGACGTGGTGGCGGTCGACGTGCACGCCCACAAGCTGCCGAAGATCAAGCGCGAGGCGAAGCGGCTCGGGCTCGACGCGCGCATGACCCTCGCGCAGGCTGACGCCACCAAGCCGCTGCCGGAGTCGATGGGCGAGTTCGACGCGGTGGTGATCGACGCGCCGTGCGCCGGC
>JBBRUE010000507.1:0-5630 GCA_038248085.1 Myxococcales bacterium
CGGAGCACGAACTTGGTGCCGCCGTTGAGCAGCGCGATCACCGGGTAGAACAGCACGTAGAACAGGCGCATCGGCCACGACAGCACCAGCGCGGTGCGCTCGGCCTGGGCGATGGCGATCGTCTTGGGCACCTGCTCGCCGACCACGATGTGCAGGAAGGTGATGATCACGAACGCGAGGATCACGCTGATGGTCTTGGCGATGGCCTGGCTGCCGTCACCCGCGGGCGCGATGCGCTGCAACACCGGCGCGATGAAGTGCCCGAAGGCCGGCTCGCCGACCCAGCCGAGGGCGAGCGAGGCGAGGGTGATTCCCACCTGGGAGGCCGAGAGCCACACGTCGAGGTTGGTGCGCATCGACAGCGCGAGCTTCGCCCCGGGGCGGCCCTGCTCGACGAGGGTCTCGAGCTGGGTCTGGCGCACCTTCACCAGCGCGAACTCCATCGCCACGAAGAACCCGTTGGCGAGCACGAGGCCGAGCGCCCCGACCAGCGCCCACAGTTCCATCAGCGCAGCGCCTCGAACTCGGGGTCGCCCTCGAGGGCGTCGAACATCGGGTCGGCCTTGAGCCAGCCGACCACCTTGGGCCGATCGACCTTGACGGCGATCTTCAGGTGCTCGATCGCGTCGGCCTTGCGGCCCCACTGCGCGTAGAGGGCGGCGAGGTTGTAGACGAGCAGCAGGTCATCGCTCTTGAGGGCCTTCGCCTTGTCGTAGGCGCGCTCGGCCTCGGCGTAGAAGCCCTTCTGGGCGTAGCAGATGCCGAGATCGAGCCAGCCCTCGAAGTTCTCGGGCTCGAGGCGGGTGACTTCCTTGAGCTGGGCGATCGCCGCGCGGTAGTCGCCCTCTTCCATCTGGAGCCCGGCGAGCTCGTGGCGGGGAAACGGGTCGGTCGGCTCGAGCTCGATGGCGGTCTTGAGCTCGGTGAGCGCGTCCCCGGTGCGGCCGGCGTCGGCGTAGGTGAGGCCGAGGTTCAGGTGCGCGTCGGGGTAGTCGGGCTCGAGCTCGATGGCCGCCTGGTACTCGGCGATGGCGAAGTCGAGCGCGCTGGCCGAGAGGAAGCACGCGAGGTTGTAGTGCGCGGTGGCGCTGTCGGGCTCGAGGCGCAGGGAGGTGAGGTACGCGTCGAGCGCCTCGCGGAACTGCTTCTTCTCGGCGTGCACCGTCGCCAGGTTGTCGTGAGCGTGCGAGGAGTTGGGATCGAGTTCGATCGCCTTCTTGAACTCCTTGAGGGCCTCGTCGAGCCAGCCGCGATCTGCCAGCTCGATGCCTCGCGTGTTGTGCTAGTCGGATGAAGCGATGGAGTCCTTCTCTCGAGACATGCAGGATGGAGATAACAAGAATGACCGCCCTCGTCCTGACCCTCTTTCTCTCCGCGGCACCACCCGAAGTGACGGTGCTCGTCTCGGGCGACGTCACCCTCGGCTACCACTACGAAGAATACGTCGACGAGCAGGTCAAGAAGGGCAAGCCGCGCGACGAGATGCTGGCGTGGGGCTTCGCGAACGTGCGGGCCCTGACGACGAAGGCCGATCTGTTCGTGGTGAACCTCGAGTGCCCTTTCACCGAGCGCGGCGAGAAGATCGCCAAGAACTTCAACTTCCGCGCGCGGCCCGAGCTGGTGGCGGCGCTGGTGGCCGGCGGGGTCGACGTGGTGAGCCTCGCGAACAACCACCTGATCGACTACGGCCCCGAGGGGCTGTTCGACACGCTCAACACGCTCGACACCCACGCCATCACCCACTTCGGCGCCGGCCGCACGCTGAGCGAGGCGCGGGTCCCCGCGGTGGTCGAGAAGAAGGGCGTGACCATCGCCTTCCTCGGCTACTTCTTCCTCGGCGATCGCAACATCGAGCCGGCCGAGGTGATCGCCACCGAGACCCAGCCGGGCGTCGCGGGTCACTTCAGCGACACCGCGGCGCTCAAGGTGATGATCGAGGCCGACATCCGCGCGGCGAAGCAGAAGGCCGACCACGTGATCCCCTTCTTCCACTGGGGCCGCGAGACCCGGGGGCAGCCCGAGCCGTACCAGATCGAGGTGGCGCACTGGGCGATCGAGGCGGGCGCTTCGGCGGTGCTGGGCTCGCACCCGCACGTGCTGCAGGGCATCGAGCTCTACAGGGGGGCGCCGATCGTCTACTCGCTGGGCAACTTCGTCTTCGGAGGCAACTGGGACCCGAAGGACAAGAAGACGGCGCTGGTCGAGCTGCGGGTGACGAAGACCGCGCTCAAGTCGATCAAGGTGATCCCCGCCTACAGCGACGCCTTCCCCGAGGTGCCGGTGCAGCCCTACCTCGCCGAGGGAGAGCCGGCCGAGGCGGTGCTCCGCCACCTGGCGACCCTGTCGAAGGCGTTCCCGGCGACCATCCCCCAGCTGAAAAACATCAAGCCGGCCCCGGACGACCTTCGTCCAGATGCCGGCTCGTCGAGCGCTCCTTAGGGGAGACAGCTCAGTTCAGTACTTGCCCTTGGACTTGCGGGCGCGCACGCGACGGCGCTTGAGGGCGGACTTCTTGACCTTCGCGCGGTTCTTGAGCTTCTTCTTGCTCCGGTTCGACTTGACAGCGGCCATGAGAGATCTCCGGGGTACAGCGATGGTATGGCGCGCTGACTACCTGACCACGCGGGACGCGGCAACATCAGCGTTGCTCCACGTCGAGGCTGCGCGTACAGGGCCCGGGCTTTGATCGGCAAGCTCGAGGACGTCGAACAGCGCTTCGAGCGGCTCACCGCCGACCTGTCGAACCCCGCGGTGCTCGCGGACACCACCCGCCTGCAGAAGCTCTCCCGGGAGCGCGCGTCGATCGAGAAGCTGGTCGAGGCGTACCGCGACTGGAAGAAGCTGAGCGCCGAGATCGCCGGCAACGAGGAGCTGCTCGCCTCGTCCGACCCCGAGATGCGGGACATGGCCCGGGAGGAGCTCCCCGCCCTCAAGGCGCGGCTGGCGGGGCTCGACGAGGGGCTGCGGCTGCTGCTGCTCCCGAAGGACCCCAACGACGAGAAGGACGTCATCATCGAGATCCGCGCGGCTGCGGGGGGCGACGAGGCGGCGCTCTTCGCCGAAGAGGTGATGCAGATGTACCTGCGCTACGCCCAGCGCCGGGGCTGGCAGGCCGACATCATCGACCTCAGCCAGGGCAACCAGGGCGGCCTGAAGGACGCGACGATCACCCTCGCCGGCACCGCTGTGTATTCCTCGCTCAAGTGGGAATCGGGCGTGCACCGGGTGCAGCGCGTGCCGGCCACCGAGACGCAGGGGCGCATCCACACCTCGACGATCACCGTCGCGGTCATGCCGGAGGCTGAAGAGGCCGACGTGACGATCAACCCGGCCGACATCGAGATGCAGGTGATGCGCTCGACCGGCGCCGGAGGGCAGAGCGTCAACACCACCGACTCCGCGGTGCGCCTCATTCACAAGCCGACGGGCATCGTCGTGAAGTGCCAGCAGGAGAAGAGCCAGCTCAAGAACCGGGTGATGGCGCTCAAGATGCTGCGCACCCGGCTGTACGAAGCGGAGCAGGAGAAGATCCGCAGCGAGCGGGACGCGATGCGCAAGGGCCAGGTCGGCAGCGGCGATCGCAGCGAGAAGGTGCGCACCTATAATTTTCCCCAGGACCGCCTGACCGATCACCGCATCGGCTACACCCGGCACAACCTCCCGGCGGCGATGGCCGGCGATCTCGAAGACATGTTGTCGGCGCTGCAGACGTACTTCCGCGCCGAGGCCCTCAAGCAGCAGGAGCGCCCGTGAGCCCCGAAACGTGGACCATTCGGCGGGTCCTCGACTGGACGCGCGGACACTTCGACAAGCAGCAGGTCGACGACGCCCGCCTCACCTCGGAGATCCTGCTCGGGCACGTGCTCTCGTTGCCCCGGGTGAAGCTGTACATGGACCTCGATCGCCCGCTGACGAAGGACGAGCTGGCGACCTACCGGGCCCTGATCCAGCGGCGGCTGGCGGGCGAGCCGACCCAGTACCTCGTCGGTTTTCGCGAGTTCTACGGGCGCCGCTTCGCCGTCGACGCGCGGGTGTTGATTCCCCGCAGCGAGACCGAACTGCTGGTGGAGGCCGCCCTGCGCGGAGTGAAGAAGGACGAGCCGACGCGGGTGCTCGATCTTTGCACCGGCTCCGGCTGCGTGGCGATCAGCATCGCGGCCGAGCGGCCACAGGCCTCGGTGTGGGCGACCGACCTCATGCCAGGCCCGATCGAGGTCGCGAAGCAGAATGCCGAGGCGCTCGGGGTCGATGGCCGGGTGACCTTCTTCCAGGGCGACCTGTTCGCCGCGGTGCCGCCGGACGCGAAGTTCGACGTGATTGTCTCGAACCCGCCGTACGTGAAGTCGGGTGAGATCGCGACCTTGCAGCGCGAAGTGCGCCATGAGCCCGCGGCCGCGCTCGACGGTGGCGCCGACGGGCTGGTGCTCCTGCGCCGGGTGGTGACTGACGCCCTGCCCCGCCTCAAGCCCGGCGGCCTCCTTGCATTGGAGATGGGCGAGGACCAGGGCGAGGCGGTGAGGGCCCTCATGACGCGGGCCGGCTACCGTGACGTGCGCATCGAGAAAGATCTCGCCCGGCACGATCGGCTCGCCCTCGGGCGCGCCTGACAAGGAACCATGGACGCGATCGTCATCAAGGGAAACGGACCGCTGAAGGGTGAGATCCACGCGTCGGGCGCCAAGAACGCGGCGCTCCCGATTCTCGCCAGCTCGTTGCTCGCGGCGGGCGAACACACCTTCCGCAACGTGCCGGGTCTGGCCGACGTCAAGACGATGCTCGCGGTGCTCGACACCATGGGGTGCGAGACCGAACGGCACACCGGCAAGAAGAGCGACGTGGTCACCATCAAGGTGCCCTCCAAGGGCGTGACGCCCGAGGCGCCGTACGAGCTGGTGAAGACGATGCGCGCGTCGGTGCTGGTGCTGGGGCCCCTGCTCGCCCGCTACGGTCGCGCGCGGGTCTCGATGCCCGGCGGCTGCGCGATCGGCGCCCGGCCGATCGATCAGCACCTCAAGGGGCTCGAGGCGCTCGGCGCGGAGATCGAGCTGTCGGAAGGCTACGTCGAGGCACGGGCCAAGCGGCTCAAGGGCAACACGGTCACCTTCGACCTGATCACGGTCACCGGCACCGAGAACGTGCTGATGGCCGCGGTGCTCGCCAAGGGCCGCAGCATCATCGAGAACGCGGCGCGCGAGCCGGAGATCGAGGAGCTCGCCCGGGTGCTCAACAAGATGGGCGCGCACATCAGCGGCGCGGGCAGCGACATCATCACCGTCGACGGCGTCGACGAGCTCAACCCGGTCGATCACGCGATCATCCCCGATCGCATCGAGGCGGGGACGCTGCTGGTGGCCGCGGCGATCACCGGCGGCGACGTGCTGGTGACGCGCACCGCCCCGGAGCACCTCGAGCCGGTGATCCAGAAGCTGCGCGAGGCCGGGTGTCACATCACCGTCGAGGGGGACGGGGTGCGCTGCGTCGCGAAGCACCCGCTCCATGGCGTCGACCTCAAGACCCGCGAGCACCCCGGCTTCCCTACTGACATGCAGGCCCAGCTGATGGCGCTGCTGTGCACCGCCAAGGGCACCTCGGTGATCGCTGAGAACATCTTCGAGAACCGCTTCATGCAC
>JBBRUE010000508.1:0-5628 GCA_038248085.1 Myxococcales bacterium
GCCGGAAGAAGGGCGGACCGCCGAGGTCCGGCTGCGCATCGATTCGATGCTCAAAGACATGGCGCCGTTGCTCGACGAGACGCTGCAGGGGGGCGAGCGGGTGCGGCGCATCGTGCAGGAGCTGCGGTCCTTCTCCCGCTCCGACGACGAGGCGCTGGAGCCGGTGGACCTCGCCGACGTGGTGCGCTCGGCGCTGCTGCTGACCGAGCGGGAGCTGACCTCGCGCGCGCGGCTGGTGAAGGACCTGCAGCCGGCGCGCCTCGAGCACGGCTCGCGGTCCCGCCTGCACCAGGTGGTGTTGAACCTCGTCATCAACGCGCTCCACGCGGTCGAGGGGCGGCCGTTGCCGGGCGAGCGCCACACCATCACCCTCGCCACCCGCCTCGAGGCCGGCACCGCCGTGCTGTGCGTGTCGGACACCGGCGTCGGCGTGCCCGCGGCGCTGCGCAAGCGCATCTTCGAGCCGTTCTTCACCACCAAGCCGGTCGGCGTCGGCACCGGGCTGGGGCTCGCGGTCTGTGCGCTGGTGGTCCAACGCATGGGCGGCACCATCGACGTCGAGAGCCTCGAAGGCCAGGGGTCGACCTTCACCATGCGGGTGCCGCTCGAGGCCCTGCCGCTGCCCGAAGAGCCCCTGCCCCGGGCCCAGCTCGCGCGAGCCTGAGCGTGTTGAGGCGCAGCACGCAGGCCCGTATACTACCCACCTATGTCCCAGGTGACGATCTACCTCCCCGATGACGTCGAGCGCGAGCTGCGGGCTGCGGCGCGCAAGGCTGGCAAGAGCTTCTCGGCGTACATCACCGAGCTCGCCACGCGAAAGAAGCGAGCCGTCAGGGGGTGGCCGAAGGCGTTCCTGGCTACCTTCGGCGCCTGGGAAGGCGAGTTCGAGGAGCCGCCGGAGCTCGACTTCGAGAAGAGAGACCCGCTGTGAGGTACCTCGTCGACACCAACGTGTGCATCGCGTGGCTGAAGGGCGAACGGGCCGTGCGCGACGCGTGGCTCGAGCTGCCGGAAGACGCCATGTTGCTCAGCTCCGTAGTGCGGGCCGAGCTGCTCTTCGGCGCCCGGCACAGCCAGCACGTCTCGGCGAACCTCAAGCGCCTCGAGGCGCTCTTCGCCGCGCTCGAGCCAGCGCCCTTCGACGATCGTGCCGCGGACCAGTACGGGCTCATCCGCGCGCAGCTGACCGCCGTGGGGCGCCCCATCGGCCCCAACGACCTGCTGATCGCCGCGACGGCCCTCGCCGTGGACGCGACGCTGGTCACCCGCAACGCGCGCGAGTTCAGCCGCGTACCGGGGCTCCGCGTCGACGTGTGGTGAGGCGCGTCAGTGCTTCGGCAGCGCGGTGGGGTACTTGCCGCTGAAGCACGCGGTGCAGAACGTCTTGCCCGTCGCGTCGCCGGCCCCGCGGGTGAGGCCTTCCATCGAGAGGTAGGCCAGCGAGTCGGCGGTCACGTAGCGGGCGATCTCGTCGATGGAGTGCGAGGCCGCGATCAGCTCCTGCCGGCTGGGCGTGTCGATGCCGTAGAAGCAGGGCCACGCGGTGGGCGGGCTGGAGATGCGCAGGTGCACCTCGCGGGCGCCAGAGTCCTTGAGCATCTTGACGATCTTCCGCGAGGTGGTGCCGCGCACGATGGAGTCGTCGATCACCACCACCCGCTTGCCCTCGAGCGTGCTGCGCACCGGCGCCAGCTTCAGCTTCACCCCGAAGTGGCGGATCGACTGCTGCGGCTCGATGAAGGTGCGGCCCACGTAGTGGCTGCGGATGAGGCCGACGTCCCACGGAATGCCGGAGGCCTCCGCGTAGCCCAGCGAGGCGGCCACCCCGGAGTCGGGCACGGCGATGACCACGTCGGCCTCGACCGGCTGCTCCTTCGCGAGCTGCGCGCCGAGGCGCTTGCGCACCGAGAACACCTGCTCTCCGAAGAGCACCGAGTCGGGGCGCGCGAAGTAGACGTACTCGAACACGCAGCGGTTCTTCTGCTGCTTCTCGAAGGGGAAGCTCGAGCGCAGGCCGTCTTCGTCGATCACCACCAGCTCGCCGGGTTCGATCTCCCGCAGGAACTCGGCCTCGATGAGGTCGAGCGCGGTGGTCTCGCTGGCGATGACGTAGGCGTTCTTCACCCGGCCGAGCACCAGCGGGCGGAAACCCACCGGGTCGCGCGCGGCGACGAGCTTCTTCTCGGTGAGGAAGACCATCGAGTACGCGCCGTCGAGCTGCTTGAGGGCGTCCACCACGCGGGCCTCGAAGGCCCCCGCCTTGCTGCGCGCGATGTAGTGGATGACGTTCTCGGTGTCGGAGTCGCTCTGGAAGATCGCCCCCGCCTCCTCGAGCTCCTTGCGCGCCTGGTCGGCGTTCACGAAGTTGCCGTTGTGGGCCACCCCCAGCTGCCCGCCGCCGTAGCTGACGAGGTAGGGCTGGGCGTTGCGCAGGTGGCTGCCGCCGGCCGTGGAATAGCGGACGTGCCCGATGGCCGACTTGCCCGGCAGCTCGGCCAGCACGGCCTCGGTGAAGATGTCGGCCACGTGCCCCATGGCCCGGAACGACTTGAGCCGCTGCCCGTCGCTGGCCACGATGCCCGCCGATTCCTGCCCGCGATGCTGGAGCGCGTGGAGCCCCAGGTAGGTCAGGTGGCTGGCCTCGTCATGGCCGAAGATGCCGAAAACACCGCACATGGTCGCTCCGGGGGCTCGTGACGCATCGCGAAAACCGCTGCGCCGTCGAGCGTCTAGCTGATGTAACCCCCCCTGTCCTTGGGCGTTGGACGAACAGGTAGGGTCGTGTAGGAGAGCACCCGGAAACGCGCGGCAAAGAAAGGCTGCACACGTTGACCGAGCATGGGGTTCACACCAGCGAACGGGTTTCGACCCTGTACCGAAAGTTCGGTACGGCGATCTACTCGCGCTGTCGCCGTCTGTTGAAAGACGACGCCCTCGCGGAAGACGCCACGCAGGAGGTCTTCATGCGCGTGCTCAGACACATCGAGAGTGCTCCAGATGACGCGACGGCGTTGGCGTGGATCTACCGCATCAGCACCAACTACTGCCTGAACCAGATCCGCGATCGGTCGCGGCAGGCAGAGCCGACAGCTCCTGACGAGATGCCGGAAGGTGATGTGGGGGCGGGCCCGGAGATCGACCTGTTGGATCGGGAGACGGCGATGAAGCTGATTCGTCGCGCGCCCGAGAAGCTCCAGGAGGTCGCGGTGCTCTACTACGTCGATGGGCTCGAGCAGGAACAGGTGGCGAAGACGCTGGGGATCTCGCGTCGCACCGTCATCAACCGCCTGCAGGAGTTCGTCGACCGGTCCAGGAAGTTCGTCAGCCGGGATGGTGTCGCATGAATGCACGTGGCCATTTGTCGAGTGAGACGATCGACCTCCTGCTGCTCTCGGCGCTCTCGGCGCCGGAGTCGAACGAGGCCAAGCAGCACATCGACGCCTGCGAGAACTGCCGCACGCGGTGGCGCGAGCTGAACGAAGACAAGCAGCGCTTCGAGCAGTTCGTCTTCGCGCGCACCCTGCCCAAGGTCGAGGCGCGGGTGCTGGCCGAGCGCCTGGGCTTCTTCGAGCGCTTCAAGCTCAAGTTCCTCTTGCCGGTGCTCGGCCTGGCCGTGGCGGCCGCCGGCGTGCTCTCGGTGATGGGGCCGGGCACGCAGACCGAAGACGACGCCTACGTGGGCATCAAGGGCCAGCCGACCTTCGAGGTGTTCGCGGTGCGCGGGGAAGGCGGCGCGTTTCCCGTCGCGCCCGGCGCCGAGCTGCAGCCGAAAGATCGCATCCGCTTCGTGGTGAACCCGGCGGGCGCGAAGTACCTGCTGGTGGCGAGCACCGACGGCGCGGGCGTCTTCTCGGTCTACCACCCGTTCGGCGCGCAAGAGAGCCAGCCGGTGGCCGAGGCGAAGGCGAAGCTCGAGGTCCCCGGGGCGGTGGAGCTCGACGCCACGCTGGGCGCCGAGCACCTGGTCGCCGTGTTCTCGGAGGAGCCGCTGAAGGCTGAGGAGGTCGAGGCGGCCCTCAAGGCGAACGCGCAGCACCCGAAGCTGCCCGGCGTGAGCTTCGTGTTGCGTGAGTTTCGCAAGGTCGCGCCGTGACCTCGTGGGTTCGGGTGCCGTTGCTGGCGCTGCTGCTGGCGTCGGCGACGGGGGCCCACGCCGAGACGCGCCGCCTGGCGATCGTGGTGGGCAACAACGCCGGCAACGGTGACCTGCCCCCGCTGCGCTACGCCGAGAGCGACGCCGGCAAGATGGCGCGGGTGATGGTCGAGCTGGGCGACGTGCGCGCCGACGACGTGATGCTGCTCCAGGGCCAGAAGGTGGCCTCGGTGGAGCGGGCGATCCTCGAGGTGCGCGACCGGGTGGCCTTCTTCAAGAAGGCGCCGGACGTGCGCACGGTGGTGTTCTTCTATTTCTCCGGCCACTCCGACGGCGAGGCCATCGAGCTGGGTGACGAGAAGCTGGCGTACCCGCGGCTCAAGGCGCTGTTGACCGGCACCCAGGCCGACGTCCGGCTGGTGGTGGTCGACGCGTGCCGCAGCGGCGCGGGCCTGCGCGAGAAGGGCGGCAAGCCGACCGACGGCTTCACCCTGCACATCGCGGACACCCTGCAGGCGACGGGCGAGGCCTTCATCACCTCGAGCGCGGCGGACGAAGCGGCGCTGGAGTCGAGCGAGGTGATGGGCAGCTACTTCACCCACAACTTCATCTCGGGCCTGCGCGGCGCGGCCGACGCGTCGGGCGACAAGCTGGTGACCCTCGCCGAGGCGTACAAGTACGCGTACGACCGCACGGTGAGCTCGACGGCGATGCTGCCGATCGGCGCCCAGCACCCCAACTACGACTTCCGGCTCTCGGGGCAGGGCGAGCTGGTGCTCTCGTCGCTGCTGAAGACCTCGGCGCTGCTGGTGCTCCCGGAGGCCGATCGCAGCCTGATCACCGACCTCGCGCGCGACCAGGTGATCGTGGAGATCGTCGGCGGCGCGAAGGAAGTGGCGCTCCCGCCCGGCCAGTACGGGCTGCGGCTGTTCAAGGGGGGCCAGGGCTACGGCGGGCGGGTGTCGTTGAGCGAAGGGCAGCGCGAGGTGGTGGCGATGAGCGCGCTGACGCCAATTCATTCCTCGGTGGTGGTCGCCGCCAAGGGCGGGCCGATGGTGGTCCAGTC
Organism: Myxococcales bacterium; assembly: GCA_038248085.1. GTDB lineage: Bacteria > Myxococcota > Myxococcia > Myxococcales > Myxococcaceae > Archangium_A. The sequence goes on from JBBRUE010000508.1 coordinate 5,160, forward strand.
GGTCGACCTGACGCACTCGAACCACGTCGGCGTGGGGGTGAGCGTCGGCGGGACGGGACGGATTCTCGCGCCGGTCGGCACCGCGCAGGGGCCGAAGTGGCAGCTGCGCGTGGACGTCGAGCCGCTGACGACGCAGTTCGTTTCGTTCGGAGGCGGCCGGCTGTCGGGCGCGCTGCATCTGCTGGCGCTGGGGGAGATGAGCTTCGATCCGTCCCCCCTCGGTGGTCCCGAGGCGGCGAACGAAGCGGGCGCCCAACTGCGGGTCGGCTACCGGCTGGCGCTCGACGTGTGGCGGCTGCAGTTCGGCCTCGGGGTGGAGCTGGGCCCGGGCGTGCTCGCGCAGCTCTACGGGAGCCACGCGATGACGGTGATCTTCACCGCGGCGCCGCGGGTGACGGTGAAGGTGCGCCTGGCCCCGGCCGTGGCGCTGGTGGCGAGCGCGGACTTCACCTTCACCGGCCTCAACTAC
>JBBRUE010000509.1:0-5613 GCA_038248085.1 Myxococcales bacterium
CCCCGAAGTGGAGATGCGGGCCAGTGACGCGCCCCGTCTTCCCCACCGCGCCCAGCCGCTGACCGCGCACCACCTGATCGCCCTGCTTCACCGCGGTGGCTGAGAAGTGGAAGTACGACGTGAAGAGGCGGCCCCCGTGGTGCACCAGCACGGTGCCCCCCGAGGCGAAGCAGTCGCGCACCATCACCACCTCGCCATCGTTGGCGGCGAAGATCGGGTCGCCGGTGTTGCCGTCGAGGTCGGCGCCGAAGTGCTGGCTCTGTTTCTTGCCGTTGAGCAACCGGAGATCGCCGAAGGGCGCGGTGACGTCGGCGACGCGGGGCCAGGCGAACGCGGCGTCGAACACCCACGGCTCGAAGTCGCGGTCGAAGGCCTCGTTGAAGGCGACCTGGTCGGCCGCCGAGTGCTCCCGGTCCTTCTTCGAGGGGTTGGTGAAGCGCTTGCTGACCGTGAGCTGGCGCCTGCGAAAGTTGGGCTTGCGGACCTCGAGGTCGCCCTCGAGTCGTTCGGCGCCGACCTCGGTCTCCAGGGTCACGTCGAGGGGCAGTCGACCCGGCTTCAGGTCGACCGAGAGTCCGGTGATCGCGATCCACGACGTCCCGTAGGGCAAAAAAACGAGCTCCGCCGAGCCGAGGTGGCCCGACGGAGCGTGGGTGCTGCCCGTCACTTCGACGAGCACCGCGTCACCGGGGCGGGCCACGCCGGGCTGGAGCCGCACTTCGGCGGCCAGCACCAGCGTGATGACCGCCGCGGCGAACGTCACGGGACGACGTTGATCGTGCCGCTGACGTCGGTGGCGACCGGCGAGCCCCAGGCGGTCTGGTAGGCGTTGGAGGCCGAGGTGTCCTTGGGGAAGAGCACCCGCATCTGCGTGCTGGCAGGAATGAAGTTCGTGGTGGGGAAGGCTCCGATGGTGATCGACCAGCGGCTCGAATAGCCCGAGCGCTTGCAGGCGAACGTGCCGTTCGCCGGGTCGGTCGCCTGGAGTTGTTCGGCGTTGAAGATCGCGAAGCCGCTGCCGGCCGGGCCGTTGAACTCGCCGAGGCCGGTCGTGCCGCCGGTCATGTTGTCGTTGTTGAGATCGAAGTTGACGATGGTGCGCGCCACCGGGGTCCCCGCCTGCGCGAGAATCGGCATGTCGAAGAGCACGAAGAGGCTGTCGCCGGGCTGGAGAGCGTTGGACATGGTGTTGGCCGCCGCTTTGCGGACCTGGAACGCGGCCGTGGTGCTGATCGGCCGGGGCGCGGTGGCGTCGATGGCGAAGAAGTAGCCGATGAACTCGTTGGTGTTGCCCGAGTCGAGACCGGTCGCGCGCACGACGATGTTGTAGCGGCTGCCGAGCGTCCACGCGGCGGTGGGGGCAATCGAGAGCACGTTGGCCGAGCGCTGGGTGACGGACACCGCGATCGGGGTCTGGCAGTCCTCCTGGACGACCTTCACCAGCCGCGTGGTGTCAACCTGGGTGATGGGCTGGTTGAAGACGATGGTGATGGGGTCGGTCGCCTTGAGCGCGTTGCGATACGGCGGCGAGAGGGCCGCCCCAAACGAGTCGAGGTTGGTGGCGCTGATCGCCAACGGCTGTGCATTGCGCGCGTCCGCGAGGATGAGGGTGCGGTCCGGCTGGGTGAAGAGATCGGTGGCCGCGTAGCTCTGAATGGTGCCCAGGGCGTCAGCCCGGCCGTCGTTGTCTTCGTCGAGCGCGCCGATGGTGAGGGTGAGGGTGCCGTTGTTGATGCGCGCCAGTTCCGAGAGATCGGGCGTGTTGGCGAAGGTCAGCAGGCCGTTCTCGTCGACGTCGGCGGCGCCGCTGAAGTTTCCGACTGGAGACCCATAGGTGCCGGCGACGGTCAAGAACGCGGTGGCCCGCGCCTCGAGGTACGCCTTGGCGCCCTTCGCGGGGCGGCCGAGCGCCGTGTACACGCGGAACTTCAGCGTGCCGGTGGTCTGGGTGAGGGTGATGACGCCGGCGTTGCCGTTGCCGTCGTTGATCGGGAAGTTCCCGCTCGCGCCCGGCACGTAGCCGTCGACGCGGGCGCTCGAGTAGCCCGTCTTCGAGAAGAGCAACTGCGCTGCCGAACCGCCGGGCACGTCCTTGAAGACATACGCGCCGTCGGCGCTGGTGGTGGTCTTGGTGGTGTGGCTCGCGTCGGCGCCAGTGCCCAGCACGAGGGTCACGTTGACGCCTTCGAGGCCAGCCTGGAGCGAGTTGACGACCACCCCGGAGATCGTTCCGATCGGAGTGGACGGCGCGATGAGCGAGGTGGTGTCGGGGCTGCGACCGGTCGTGGCGGGATCGGCGATGCCGTCACCGTTCGCGTCGACGGACGACGCGCAGGCGGCCAGCGCGAAGCACGCGCACGCAATGAGAATTCGGGACATGGGTTCTCCTGTGGGGTTGAAACGGGCGCACTTTCGCCTCTGAGGCGCTGAGGTCAAGCGATTCGACCGGGCTTGAGGCTATGCTGCCGCCCGTGAGAGCGACCCGCAGACTCGCCTGGCTCGTCGTCGTCGTCGCAGTGGTGTCGTCGTGGGCGAGCTGTGGAGGCGCATCGGTCGAAGGCTCCGTCGGCCCCACCGGAGGCGAGGTCTGCCTGCCCGACAAGAAGGTCTGCATCACCGTGCCCCTCGGGGCCCTCGAAACGCAAGAGGTGCTGCGCATCACCCCCGGGGCTGAAGTGCCCGGTGGCGCGTTGAGCGAGGGCTACGAGATCAGCGCGGTCAGCGGGAAGCCCGTCACCTTCGTCAAGCCGGCGACGGTGAGCTTCGCGCTGAGCATCGTACGCTCCGAAGGCATTGAGAACCTGAACATCTTGCGCCTGTACACGAAGGAGGCGAACGACTGGCAGCCCCTCGACAAGGCGTTCGTCGATCGCGTGCGCGACGTGGTGACCGGCGAGACGAAGCACCTCTCGCCCTTCCTGGTGTTGCGTTCCGATCGGCTGCCTGACGGAGGCATGCCGTTCGAGATCGACGCCGGGTTGCTCGACGGCTCGGTCATCGTGATTCCCCCGTTCGACGGCGGGCGGCCGGATGCCGGACGGCCCGACAGCGGTGTCCCCGATGCCGGCCGCCCCGACGCGGGCACGCCGGACTCCGGCAGCCCCGACAGCGGTGTTCCCGACGCAGGTCTCCCCGACAGCGGCCCGCCCGATGCGGGGCCTCCCGACGCGGGTCCGCCCGATGCGGGGCCGCCCGATGCGGGGCCGCCCGATGCGGGGCCGCCCGATGCGGGGCCGCCTGATGCGGGGCCGCCTGATGCCGGGTCGCCTGACGCCGGGCCTCCGGACGCCGGGCCTCCGGACGCGGGCGATGACGCCGGCAGCCCCGATGCGGGCGACGCCGGCTGACGTCAGCTCAGTCGTGCGCCTTGAGGCCGTACTTCGAGACGAGGCGGTGCACGTAGTTGCGCGCGATGCCGGCTTCCCGCGCCATCTGCGAGATGTTGCCGTTGCACTTCTCGAGCAGCGTCACGAGGTACTCCTTGGTGAAACTCTCCACGAGGCGCTCCTTGGCCTCCTTGAAGGGGAGATCGGTGATCGCGTCGCTTGCGGACAGGGCGCGCGCGCCGGACTGTGACTCCTGGGGGAGCGGGTCGACGTCGGCGCCGGCGAGGCTTCGTTCGACGAGGTTGCGCAGTTCGCGCACGTTGCCGGGCCAGTGGTAGGCGGCGAAGCGCGCCATCAGTGAGCGGGGCAGCTCGAAGTCGCCGCGGCCCATCGACTTGACGAAGTGCGCGGTCAGCAGCGGGAGATCGTCGAGCCGGTCCCTCAGCGGCGGCACGCTCACCAGCACGACCGCGAGGCGGTAATACAGATCGCGGCGGAACCGCCCGGCGGCCACCTCGGCCTCGAGATCGCGGTGGGTGGCGGCGACGATGCGCACGTCGACGCGGCGGTGCTTGTCTTCACCCACCCGCCGGACCGTGCCCGCCTCGAGCACGCGCAGCAGCTTGGGCTGGAGCTCGAGCGGCAGCTCGCCGATCTCGTCGAGGAAGATCGTGCCGCCGTCGGCCTCGAGGAAGGCGCCGTTGCGATCGGCGATCGCCCCGGTGAAGGACCCGCGTACGTGCCCGAAGAGCTCGCTCTCGATCAGCGTGGGCGCCACCGAGCCGCAGTCGACGACCACGAAGGGCCGGTTCGTGCGCTTGCTCTTGAGGTGAATCGCCCGGGCCATCACCTCTTTGCCGGTGCCGGTCTCGCCGAGCAGCAGCACCGTGGAGTCGGTGGGGGACACCTTGTCGAGGATGCCGAAGAGCTGCTTCATCGACGCCGAGGCGCCGAGGGCCGGGCCGAAGGTCGCCTGCGCGGCGGGTTTACCGAGGTCGGCCTCGATCATGCTCACCTTGAGCGTCGTCTTGCCGACGCTGAGCGTCGCCTGGTCTTCGACGATCACCTCGGTGACGCGGGTGCCCCCGAGGTACGTGCCGTTGGTCGACTCGAGGTCGCGTACGCCCACGCCGTCGGGCCGGGCCGTGAGCTCGACGTGGTACCGCGAGACGGTGGTGTCGGCGAGGCTGAGGCCGGCGTCGGGGTGCGAGCCGATCGTCAGCGAGCCTTCGATGGCGCGGGTGGTGCCGGTGCCGGGACCTCCGACGATCGCGACCTGGTACTTCCGCTCCTTCAGGGTGCCCGATGCACGGTCCAATCGCAGCAATGCACCGGGGGTTTGCAGCGGTTCAGTGGCTTGCATCAGGTGAGGTGACTACACCGATGCGCACGGCGCGACAACGCGCGGCCGCGCCCATCTTGAGTGTTGACGGGCGCACAACCCGAGCCCACATTCCGGCCGCGTTTTTCAACAGCCAACCCTCACGGAGTCACCCATGGCCAACGGCGAAAAGATCACGCTTTTGAACGGCAAGCTGCACGTGCCGAACAACCCCATCATCCCCTTCATCGAGGGCGACGGCACCGGCCCGGACATCTGGAAGGCGTCGGTGGCGGTGATCGACGCGGCCGTCGAGAAGGCCTACGGCGGCAAGAAGAAGATCGAGTGGATGGAAGTGCTCGCCGGCGAGAAGGCCTTCAAGCTCAAGAACAACTGGCTGCCCGACGAGACGGTCACCGCGTTCCGCGAGTACCTCGTCGGCATCAAGGGGCCGCTCACCACGCCGATCGGTGGCGGCATCCGCTCGCTCAACGTCGCGCTGCGCCAGATGCTCGACCTGTACGTCTGTCTGCGGCCGGTGCGCTACTTCAAGGGCGTGCCGTCGCCGGTGAAGGCCCCGGAGAAGGTCGACATGGTGATCTTCCGTGAGAACACCGAAGACATCTACGCGGGCATCGAGTTCGAGGCCGGCAGCGAGAAGGCGACCAAGGTCCTCAACTTCATCAAGACCGAGTTCCCCAAGGACTTCGAGAAGATCCGCTTCAAGGAGAACATCGGCGTCGGCATCAAGCCCGTCTCCAAGGACGGCACTGAACGCCTCGTTCGCGCCGCGATGCATTACGCCATTGACAACGACCGCCCGAGCGTGACGCTGGTACACAAGGGCAACATCATGAAGTTCACCGAAGGCGGCTTCCGCGATTGGGGCTACGCCCTCGCGCAGAATGAATTCGGTGCGGAGCTGATTGACCAAGGACCTTGGTGCACGTTCAAAAACCCAAAGAC
>JBBRUE010000510.1:0-5603 GCA_038248085.1 Myxococcales bacterium
ACCGCTCCGGCGCGACCATCGTTCGCAAGGTGACCCGCGTCGACTGGACGCCCGGCAGCTCGAGGAAATCTCGCGCGCACTCGAGCTGTACGAGTCGGAGTCGCGTGAGTTCAAGCGCGAGGTCCAGCTCCTCGTCGAAAAGAAGTACGAAGAGAAGCGCAACACCCTCGCCAACAGCTACGAGAAGGCCATCCGCGATCTCGAAGTGCTCGAGCGCCGTGAGCGCCTCGACGCGATCGCCGCGTTCGAGGAATTCCTCCAGCGCTACCCGAACGACGGCCGCTACACGCCCGACGTCATGTTCCGCCTGGCCGAGCTCTATTACGAGCGCAGCTCCGACGAGCAGTCGATCGCCATGCGCGACTACGAGGAGGCCCTCAAGAAACTCGACCCGGAGAAGAGCGCCCTCCCGCCGCCGGAACCGAAGATCGACTTCAGCAAGTCGATCGCCCTCTATCAGCGGCTCCTCAACGACTTCCCGACCTACAAGCTCAACGATGCCAGCTGGTACCTCCTGGGCTACTGCCAGGAGAAGCAGGAGGACTTCGAGAAGGCTCGCGGCTCATACGAGCAGCTGATCGCGCGCTACCCGACCTCGCGGTTCACCACCGAGGCGTGGGTCCGTATTGGCGAGTACTACTTCGACGCGTACGAAGTGCCCGACGCCCTCACGCGCGCGATCGACGCCTACGAGCACGCGGTCGCCGACACCAAGCACCCGCTCTACGACAAGGCGCTCTACAAGCTGGGGTGGACCTACTACCGCACCGACCGCTTCGACGAAGCCGTCGGCCGCTTCTTGAACCTCGTCGACTTCTACGAGGCCGAAGCCAAGCGGAAGGGCGAAGAGGAAGTGGGCGGCGACCTCCGCAACGAGGCGCTCCAGTACACCGCCATCAGCTTCGTCGACGAGAAGTGGGGCTCGCTGGCCAAGGCCCAGGAGACCTTCGCCAAGCTCGGCGGCCGCCGCTACGAGGGCGAGGTCTACCGGCGCATGGCCGACGTGTACTTCGATCAGACCAAGCACCCCGAGGCCATCGAGGCCTACCGGCTCGTGCTCCAGAAGGACCCGCTCACCAAGGACGCGCCGAAGATCCAGCAGCGCATCGTGCAGGCCTACGAGCGTGATCGCCGCCTCGAGGAAGCCTTCGCCGAGTCTTCGAAGCTCGCGAACATGTTCGTGCCGGGCACCCCGTGGCACGAGAAGTGGAAACGCGATCCCGACGTGGTGCAGGGCGCCGCGGAACTCGCCGAGAAGAGCCTCTACTCGACGGCGATCTACCATCACCAGCAGGCCCTCGTTTACAAGCAGGAGGGCAAGTTCGACCTGGCCAAGTCGGCCTTCGAGACCGCGGCCAAGGCGTACGACGGCTACCTGCAGCGCTTCCCCCGCTCGAAGAATGCCTACGAGATGGAGTTCTACCTGGCCGAGTGCCTCTACAACTCGTTCCAGTTCGGGCCGGCCGCCAAGCGCTACGCCAACGTCCGCGATTCGAGCCAGGACGTGAAGTACCAGGGCGACGCCGCCTACGCCGCCGTGCTCGCCAACCAGAAGGAACTCGATCTCGAGGTCAAGAGCGGTACCGCCAAGCAGTACCCGGTGCTCAAGTCGACCGATCGCCCCGAGGGCGAGAAGATCGTGGCCATCGAGCTCACCCCGCTCGAGAAGTCGCTGGTCGAGGCCTCCGACAAGTACGTCGTGAAGACCAAGGCCGGAGACGAAAAGGCCCCCGGCATCGCCTACCGTGCCGCGGAGCTGTTCTACACGCACAACCAGCTCGAAGAGGCCCGCCGCCGCTTCGAGGCGATCATCACCAGCTACGCCAAGGCCGAGGTGGCAAAGTTCGCGACGAACCTCATCATCGAGAGCTACCTCATCGACAAGAACTGGGCCGCCGTCGAAGACGTCTCCAAGCGCCTGCGCGAGAACAAGGACGTCATCGATCCCAAGTCGGACCTCTACGCCCAACTGACCAAGTTCGAACTCGGCGGCAAGTTCAAGCGCGCCGAAGAGCTCATGGCGAAGGGCCAGTACGACGAGGCCGCGAAGAAATACATCGAACTGGTCGCCGCCGAACCGAAGCACGAGTTCGCCGACAAGGCGCTCAACAACGCGGCCGTTTGTTACGAGAACGTGCAGCGCTTCGACTCGGCCCAGAAGCTCTACGAGCGCATCTTCAGCGAGTACCCGAACTCCAAGCTCGCCGACGCCGCCCTCTTCCGCGTCGCGGTCAATGCCGAGAAGTCGTACGACTTCGACAAGGCGATCGAGAAGTATCAGAAGCTCGTGAAGGACTACCCGGCCTCGAAGGATCGGGAGTCGGCGACCTTCAACACCGCTCGCCTGCTCGAGGGACTCCAGCGGTACAACGAGGCGGCCGCGGCCTACCTCAAGTACGCCGACGTGTACCCCAACAGCGAAGACGCACCGAAGAACCAGATCCGCGCCGCGCTCATCTACGAGAAGCAAGGCGACAGCGCGAAGGAGATCGCCGCGCTCAACGAGTTCGTCCAGAAGTTCTCGAACAAGCCCGCGCAGGCCGAGTTGGTGATCGACGCGAAGAAGCGCATCGGCGACGCCTTCAAGAAGCAGAAGAACGAGACCGCCGCCAAGAAGGCCTACGAGGCCGCGGCCGACGAGTTCGACCGGCGTAACCTCAAGCCCGACACTTCCCCCATCGCCGCTGAGGCCGCCGCCTACGCCCGCTTCGAATTGGCGGAATACGTGTTCGCCGACTTCGATCGCATCAAGATCGGCGGCGCGGGCAAGGCGCTCGCCAACTCGTTCACCGTGAAGAAGGACGCGGTGAAGAAGGTGAATACGGCCTACGACCAGATCACCAAGTACAAGCGCGTGGAGTGGATCCTCGCGGCGTTCTACCGCCGCGGATTCACCCTCGAGCGCTTCGCCCAGACCATCCTCGAGACGCCGATCCCGCCGGACATCAAGCGCCTCGGCGAAGAGGCCGTGGTCACCTACCAGGACGCGCTCTCGGCGCAGACCGTGGCCCTCGAAGACAAGGCCGTCGAGGTGTATTCGGCCGCGTGGGCTGAGGCAAAGAAGTACCGCGTGTCGAACGAGTGGACGAAGAAGACCCTCGAGTCGCTCAACCGCTTCCGTCCCAAGGAATACCCGATGCTCAAGGAGCCGAAGTCCATCGTGCCCCAGGAGCTCGTCTTCCCCGACGGCGCGGTCGGCTCGGTCACGGGCAACGAGCGCGCGGTGACGGCGCCCCAGAAGCTCGGCGAGGGTGACAAGTGAAGCGCGTTCTTCTGACCTCCGCGCTGCTCCTCGTCGTTGGGTGCGTCACCACGCCAGAGACGAAGAAAGACGAGACCCCCGGCCCGGAGACTCCCGAGGTTCCGTACGCGCCGAAGACCGTCTCGACGCCTGCCCCGGCTGCGACCGGGACCGCGGAGGTCATCAAGCCCGCGACCGGTGGCGCCCAGCCTGCCCCTGTGGCCGAGGCCGAGCCGCCCCCACCGGTGGCCCCCACCTTCGATGGGCAGACCCAGTCACGCTTCAAGGAAGGCGTCACTGCGCTCAGCCAGGGCAATACCGACGCCGCCGAGCGCGCTTTCAAAGACGTGCTCAGCCGCAACGACAAGGCCGCCTACGCGTGGACCAACCTCGGGGTGATCGAGGAGCGACGCGGAGACTTCGGCGACGCGGATCGCAACTACCGCCGCGCGATCGAGATCGACCCGGGCCAGGATACCGCCTGGGACTACCTTGCCAGACTGGAGTGCCGGCAGCGCAAGTGCCCCCAGATCGAGTCGGAACTCCGCGCCGCGATTGGCAAGAACCCCGCCCTCATCGGGCCGCGCAACGGGCTGGTCTACACGTTGATCGCCCAGGGCAAGCTCGAGCCTGCGGCGTCGGAAGCGAAGAAGGTCCTCAAGGCCGACGAACGCAACGTCCGGGCAATGCAGCTGCTGGCGCAGGTCTACTTCAAGGAATCGAAGGTCGAACTGGCGCGCCTCGTGCTCGAGAACGCCCGCACCATCGACGCCAACGACGCGGCGACCCACAACGCGCTGTGGCTGGTGCTCCTGCAGCTCAAGCAGCGCCCCCAGGCCCTCGAGGCCTTCCGCCAGGCGACGCTGCTCAAGCCCGACTTCGCCGACGCCCGGAACAACTTCGGCGCGCTCCTCAACGACGCCAACGACTACGAGGCCGCGGTGAAGGAACTCGAGGCCGCCGTCGCCGCGGCGCCGGAGTTCACCATCGCCCACCTCAACCTCGGTAACTCCTACCGGGGCCTCCAGCAGTCGCAGAAGGCGATCACCGAGTACCAGCTCGTGCAGAAGGCCCGGCCCGACCTCGCGGACACCTCGTTCAATCTCGGTGTCACCTACCTCGACCTTGAGATCGCCGGCGTGGAGCCCATCGAGCGCTTCAAGACCGCGATCACCTACTTCACCCAGTACAAGGAGCGCGGCGGCAAGGACGATCGCGTCGACCAGTACATCAAGGACGCCACCAAGGGCATCGACAAAGAAGAGCGCAAGAAGGAGCGCGAGAAGAAGGACCAGCTCAAGAAGGTCGAGAACGCGAAGAAGGCCGAAGAAGACGCGAAGAAGAAGGCCGCGGATGACGCGCAGGCGAAGATCGACGCCGAGAAGAAGGTCCGCGATGACGCGGACGCCAAGGCGAAGGCTGACGCCGAGTCCGCCGCGAAGAAGTCGAAGGCCGACGCCGACGCCGCCGCCAAGAAGGCTGCCGAAGACGCGATCGCTCGCAAGAAAGCCGACGCCGAGACGGCCCGCAAGGCATCGCTCGATGCCGCCACCCGTCAGAAGGAAGAAGCTGCGGCCGCGAAGAAGGCCGCTGCCGACGAGGCCAAGCGGAAGAAGGACGAAGAAGCCGCCGCCAAGAAGGCCGCCGCCGAGGAGGCCAAGAAGAAGAAGGCCGACGAAGCCGCCGCCAAGAAGGCTGGAACGGCCAAGCCCGCCTCGAAACTGGGAGAGGACGACGCCCCGACTCCGGCGAAGGCCCCTGCCCCCGCGCCCAAAGGTGGCGGTAAGCTCGGAGACGACGACAAATGATGCGCGCCCTGCTCTTCACCCTCGCCTTCTTCGCTTCCGCGGCTCTCGCCCAAGAGGCGGCTGCGCCCGCCCGGAAGAAGAAGGTCATTCGCCTGGACGCGATCACGGTCGAGGGCCGAATCCAGAAGCCGCAGGCGTTCTACATTCTCCAACGCAGCACGCTGAACTTCGACGAACTCAACCGCGCCGAGACGTTCGTGCCCAAGGTCGAGAAAAGCGTCGAGAAGGACTCGTTCTGATCCTTGAGAAGTGGCCCACCCGAGGCTAAGTGTCCAATCTCCCTTCAGTTTCGTGAGGGGCGCGACGAGTTCTCGGTGGGAACCTGATTCGTTCGTGGCTGTCTAAGGGAATGTCATGGCTCAACCGCAGACCGGCCTGAAGCTTCTTCGCGTTGCGCTCATTCAGGGCAGCAAGATCACCGAAGATCGCACGCTGAAGCGCCGAATCAGCATCACCGTCGGCCAAGATTCGCGAAACACCTTCGTGGTGCCGGTGTCGAACCTTCCTCCTTCGTTTCAGCTCTTTGAGGTCGACAAAGCGGGCGTCTACTCGCT
>JBBRUE010000511.1:0-5581 GCA_038248085.1 Myxococcales bacterium
GCTGGGTGGCATCGCCATCGGCGACGATGTTGAGGTGGGCGCCAACGCCTGCATCGACCGCGGCACGATCCGCGACACGGTGATCGGCAGCGGCACCAAGATCGACAACCTGGTGCAGGTCGGCCACAACTCCACCATCGGCCGCCTCTGCCTCCTCTGTGCGCAGGTCGGGCTCTCGGGCACCACCGACCTCGGCACCGGGGTGGTGCTCGCCGGCCAGGTCGGCGTCGCGGGCCACCTGCGCATCGGTGACCTCGCCAGGGTGGGCGCCCAGGCCGGCGTCATCAGCGATCTCGACGACGGCGCCGTCGTGCTCGGCGCCCCCTCCATGCCCGCCCGCGGCTTCATGCGCTCCAGCGCGGTGTTCGCCAAATTGCCGGAGCTCCAGAAGGAGCTGCGTGACCTCAAGAAGCGCCTCGAGGCGCTCGAAAAAGGAAAGAGCTCGCCATGATGGACATCCGGGAGATTCAGAAGCTGCTGGCGCACCGCTACCCCTTCCTGCTGGTGGACCGGGTCACGGAGATCGAGGTCGGCAAGCGGCTCGTCGGCTTCAAGAACGTCACCGTCAACGAGGAGTTCTTCAATGGCCATTTCCCCGGCCACCCGGTGATGCCCGGCGTGCTTCAGCTCGAGGCGCTCGCGCAGGCGTGCGCGCTGCTGGCCTACAAGAGCTCCGGCCTCAACCCCGAAGACCTGATCATCTACCTGATGGCCATCGACAACGCGAAGTTCCGCAAGCCGGTGGTCCCCGGTGATCGCCTCACCCTCACCGCCGAAGTGGTGAAGACCAAGGGCCCGATCTGGAAGCAGCGCGGCGTGGCCACCGTCGACGGCGCAGTGGTGTGTGAGGCCGACTTCCTGGCGACGGCCGTCAAGAAGAACGGGGTCGCGTCGTGAGCGGCGTACACCCCACGGTCATCGTCGGCGCGGGCGCGCAGATCCACGCCACGGTCGAGATCGGCCCCTACGCCGTCATCGGCGCCCAGGTGAAGATCGGCGCGGGCACCATCATCGGCTCGCACACGGTCATCGAGGGCGACACCACCATCGGCGAGCGGAACCACATCTTCCACCACGCCTCGGTGGGCGCGCCTCCGCAAGACCTCAAGTATGCCGGCGAGCCCACCCGGCTCGTCATCGGCGACGAGAACCAGATCCGCGAGTTCACCACGCTGCACCTCGGCACCGTGGGCGGTGGCGGCCTGACGAAGATCGGCAACAAGAACCTCTTCATGGCCTACGCCCACGTCGCGCACGACTGCCTCGTCGGCAACGGCTGCGTGCTGGCCAACGCCGCGACGCTCGCCGGCCACGTGGAGGTCGGTGACTACTGCACGCTGGGCGGCCTCTCGGCGGTGCACCAGTTCACCCGCATCGGCAAGCACGCCTTCCTCGCTGGCGGCACCATGGCGGTGATGGACGTGCCCCCCTACTGCATCGCGCAGGGCGATCGCGCCGAGCTCGCGGGCCCCAACTCGGTGGGCCTCAAGCGCCACGGGTACACCGACGAGCAGCAGACCCGCATCAAGGACGCGTACCGCCTGCTCTTCCGCTCGAAGATGGGCCTCAACGAGGCGCTCTCGCAGCTGCAGGCCGAGATGGGGCAGCACCCCGAGATCGCGCTGCTCCTCGAGTTCATCACCAACAGCAAGCGCGGCATCACGCGGTGACGGTGATCGGCCTCATCGCGGGGAATGGGCGCCTCCCGTTCCTCTTCGCCGAGGCCGCGAAGGCCCAGGGCCTCGTGGTGCACGCCGTCGCCTTCGAGGGCGAGGCTGACCCGTCGCTCGCGCGCGAAGTGGCCTCGCTCACGTGGGTCAAGGTCGGCCAGGCCAACGCCACCGCGCGCGCGCTCACGTCCCGCGGCGTCACCCGGGCGGTGATGGCGGGCGGCATCGGCCGGGTGCGCTCGTTGACCCAGGCCAGGCCCGACCTCGGCATGCTCAAGCTGGTCGCCGGGCTGCGGAGCCTGCGCGACGACGAACTGCTGCGCGCCGTGGCCCGCTTCTTCGAGGGCGAGGGCCTGCAGATCGTCGCCCCCACCGACTACGTGAAGTCGGTGCTCGCCCAGCCAGGGCACCTCGCCGGGCCGCCGCTCAGCGAGCAGCAGCAGCGCGACGTCGACATGGGCCGCGAGGTGGCCGCTGCGCTCGGCCGCGCCGACGTGGGACAGACGGTGGTGGTGAAGGACGGCGTGGTGCTGGCGGTCGAGGCCGTCGAGGGAACCGACGCGTGCATTCGCCGCGCGGGAAAGTACGGCGGGCCGGGTGGGGTGGTGGTCAAGCGCTGCAAGCCGACCCAGGACCTGCGCTTCGATCTCCCCGCGGCCGGGCCGGTGACGCTCGAGGTGATGCGCGAGGCCGGCGCGCGGGTGCTGGCGGTGGAGGCCGGGAAGACCGTGCTCCTCGACGCCGACCTGCTCTTCTCCGACGCGGTGAAGCTCGGCTTCTCCGTCGTCGGCTACTGACCCTGACCTGCACCGGAGCTCCGAGTGACGACACCCGAAGCGAAGAAGGGCCTGCTCCCGCGCCTGTTGCCGATCGGCAGCGTCGGCTACCACGTGTTCCTCTCGCTGATCGCCCTGCTGATCCTCGGGCCGCTGGGGGGCGTCACCGCCGCGTACATGAACTACGCGCTGGGGTTCTTCGTCGGCGGCCAGGTGCTCGCCGGCATCCTCGGCTCGACGGTCACCTACTTCTACGGGCCAGAAGGGCGTCACGGCGCCAACTACATGCAGACGATGGCGGCCTCCGTGGCCTCGATGGCCGCGATGGGCGTGCTCATCCAGGCGATGGTGTGGCTGGGCATGCCGCTGCCGCCCACCGGGCTGCTGATCACCTACTTCTTGTGCATCGGCATGTTCGGGGTCGGCGTGGGCATGCTGTACACGCCGATCCTCGTCGACAAGCTGCAGCTCACGTACCCCTCGGGCCTCGCGGTGGCGAACATCCTCCGCGCGCTCACCGACGTGCGGCTGCTCAAGCGAAGCGTGGGCACCCTCGGCGGCGGCATCGCCAGCGGCATCGGCATCTCGGTCGCCGTCTACAAGCTCAACCAGTTCCTCGAGGACCTCAAGGAGAAGCCCTCGGCGCTGCTGGCCTGGGTCTCGACCTTCTCCGCGGTCACCTTCGGCGGCGGGATGATCGTCGGCGCGCGCGTGTCGGTCTCCGCGATCCTCGTCGGCGGCATCGGGCTGGCGATGACCCCGTGGCTGATCAGCGCGGGCTACCTCGGGCCCGACGATCCGTTCCGGAAGATCGGCTTCATCTTCGCCCTCGGCACCATCCTCGGCGCGGCGATCGTCGATCTCACGCTGCTGGGCTTCGACGCAGTGAAGAAGTTCACCGACGCTCGCGGTGCGCCGGCCGTCCCCAGCACCGAGCCGAAGGCGCAGGTAGGCCGCCTCGTGGCGTGGGTGATCTTCTGGGGCATCGCGCTCGCGGTGGTGGCGACCCAGATGCTGCACGTGCCGCTGGGCTGGGTGGTGCTGGCCATCGCGCTCGCCTTCGTGTTCCAGATGATCAACGGCATCTCGCAGGGCATCACCGACCAGAACCCGATCAGCTCGGCCTTCGTGGTCACCGTGCTGTTGATGGGCCTGCTCGGGCTGCGCGACCCGCTCATCGGCCTGCTCGGTGGGTCGATCCTCCTCGTCTCGTGCACCGTCGGCGTCGACATGCAGCAGGACCGCTCGACCGGCTGGCGCCTCGGGTCGGACCGCGCGGTGCAGTTCCGCTACCAGATGCTGGGCATCGTCTCCGGCGCGGTGGTGGCGGTGATCATGACCCGGGTGTTCCTCGAGGGCTTCCCGGTGCTGACGAAGAACCTCTTCGCCCACCCCGAGCTCCGGCTCACCGAGGCCAAGGGCTGGCAGAGCGCGATGACCTACAAGTTCGTCGGCGTGCTCAACACCTTGAACCAGGACCAGAGCAAGGTCCTCGGGGTGATGGGTGTCGGCGTGATGCTCGGGCTGGCCATCGAGATCGCGCGCAAGCTGGTGTTCAAGAACAAGAAGTACCTGGCGTGGAAGCAGAAGAGCGCCACCACCAGGGCGGTCGACTTCACCCTCGACGCGCTGATCCTCGCCTCGCCCTACGCCTCGAGCTTCGGCGGCTTCGTCGACTTCGAGTCGTCGTTCTGGTGGGGCATCGGCGGCATCGTCGCCTCGGTCATCGCCGCGCGCCGCAAGCCGGAGCCCGCCGTCCTCGAGGGCGAGCCCCTGCCCGAAGACATGAGCGGCACCAGCCTGGTCGGTGGCGGCCTCATCGCCGGGGAGAGCCTCTTCGCGCTCTGGCTGGGCCTCTCGGGCCTGGTGAGCCGGGGGGCGCTGGGCAAGATCTTCGGCGGCTGAACGACGTCGGCCGTTTCAACCCCCTCGCACTCGGGCACACTGCGGCCCGATGGCCTCCGCGAAGTCGCAACCCTCGACCCCCTTCGCGAGCCGCGAGCTCAACGGCGAGGTGCTGCTCGAGGAACTCACCGATCTCCGCGGCGCGCAGATCCACCAGAAGCACCTCAGCGATCTCGTCGTCGGCCTGCGTGATCTCGAGGGCGTGCGCGTCTCGGAAGCCGCCCAGCGCCTCAAGCAGCTCGCCGCCAACCGCTTCTCGGGCACCCCGGCGCTCGCCTCGCTCCTCGTGCGCTGGTCGGCGAAGTTGAAGGCCGAGGCCGACGTACCGCTCCTCATTCAGCACTTCGAGCGCCTCGCCGTCACCTCGGCGATCGTCAGCGCCGTGCGCCGTGCCTCCGAGTCGCTCAAGGGCTCGCGCTGATGGCGCACCCGCTCTCCGACGACGCGCTGGAGCAACTCGAACAGTGGCCGCCCCGCGCGCGGCTGCTCTTCGACGAGCTCCTCGACGACGCGGCCAGCGATCTCCAGCGCGAGCTCATTCAGCGCGCGGTCGCCGCCGCCCACACCCCCGCCGAGGTGCACGCCTTCGCCGACCAGCTCCGCGGCCTCAGCGACGAGGAGGCCTACGAGGCGTGCATGCTCCACGACGACGCGCCCGACGACTACACCGTCGCGCAGTTGCTCCGCGCCGAGGCCGACCCGCTCTTCGCCTTCGAGCTCAAGGGCGGCACCCTCGACCCCAACGAAGCGGTGCACGGCCCGGTCCTCACGCCGCCCCAGCGCCCGCAGAAGATCCGCGACCTCGACGACGAGCCCCGCCTCGATCCGCTCGCCGCGGCGCTGGCGAAGAAGAAGTCGTCCGATTCTTTCGAGGCCGAGTCTCCCGGGCCGCGCGCGAAGACCCTCGACTGGAACGACCTCCACGGGGGGAAGCCGCCGCCGCCGAAGAAGGAAGGCCCCAGCACCGCCGGCGGCACCCGCTTCCTCGAGAGCCTGCTCGCCGAGGCCACCCGCTCGCTCCAAATCTCGTGGAAGGAACAGGACCTCGACGTCCCCGGGGGCCTCAGCGTGAGCGACGCCCTCGCCTCGGCTGCCGGCGCCCTCAGCCGCGGCATTCCCGTACCCTGCGCCATCGGCCCCGCGCCCGGCGAGCACCGCCGCTTCATCGTGCTGATGCAGCTGAGCACCTCGGGAAAAAACCGCGCCTGGCAGCTCTACGATCCCTTCACC
>JBBRUE010000512.1:0-5574 GCA_038248085.1 Myxococcales bacterium
GGCAGTTGCTGCGCGACCGAAGTCGAAAGCGGTTCTCGATCTTCGTCTGCAGCGCCTTCTGCTGCTCGGCCTTCTTCTTCTCCTGCTCGGTGGCCGCGGCGTGCTTCTCATCAAGGGCCGCCTCGCGCTGGGCGAGGTCCTTGTCGCGGGCGTCGAGCTCGGCCGACTTGCGATCGACCTCCTTCGCCTTCGCGCTCGCTGCCGAGTTGTCCTGCACCGCCTGGGGCTGGAGCTCGGTGGGCTGGGCGCGCCCGGTGCCCCGCTTGCCCTTGATGATCTCGATCTTCTGGCCGAGCGAGGCCGAGGTGACGATGGGGGCGGGGCTCAACGAAGCAGCGACCAGGGCGGCGAGGACGAGCGTCATGGGCGAGAGCCTAGGCCGCTTTTCCTTCTTCACTCCAGCCGCGCGGGTGCCCAGTCTCCGGCGCATGACGCGCGCGCTGCCGGCCCTGGCCCTCCTTCTCCTCGCTCCGAGCTGCCCCAGGCCGCCTCCCGCGCCGCCGCCGCCGCTGGAGTTGAAGGGCGAAAGCTGGACCCTCTCGGCCGACGGAGGCACCTTCGTCTTCGCGCGCGACGGGGCCCCGCTGGTGACGCTGCCGCCCGAGGCGTTCCAGGTCGGGGTGGTGAGCCGGCTCGAGGACACGCAGAGCTACGACCCCTACTGGCTGGTGGTGAACGACGGCGTCTTCACCCCGACGCTGCCGACGGGCTTCGTCTGGCGGGTGCCGACCGGGGCGACCGCGGTCCGCGAGGGTGCCGAGCTCGTCGTCTCGCTGACCTACAACCGGGCGCTGACCGCGACGGTGCGCGCGACGAAGACGCCGTCGGGGCACGTGGTGCTGCGCTTCGTCCCCGCGGGAACCAGTGCCATCGCGTACCTCCGCGTGCGCGCGACGGTCGATGGCCAGGAAGCGTTCTACGGCCTGGGGGAGTGGTTCGACGGCATCAACCACCGCGGGAAGCTGCGCCCGATGCAGCTCGAGGCGGATCTCAACTCCGAGAGCGCGAACACGGAGAACCACGTCGCGGTGCCCTTCCTCACCGGCTCACGAGGGTGGGGACTGTTCGTCGAGAGCAGGCGTCACGGAGTGTTCGACGTCGCCAGGAGCGAGCCCACCGTCATCGACGCGATGTTCGGCACGGCGGAGGACAGCGCCTCGGGGCTCACGCTCCATCTCTTCTCCGCGGCCGATCCGCTCGACGTGCCGCGGCAGTACTACGGAGTGACGGGCTTCCCGCGCCCGCCGGCGGACTGGGCGACCGGCCCGTGGATCTGGCGCAATGAAGACCGGGACCAGGCCGAGGTGGAGGACGACGTGCGGCAGATCCGCGCGCTCGACCTCCCCACGTCGGGGCTGTGGATCGATCGACCGTACGCCACCGAGGTGAACACCTTCGACTACGACCCGGCGAAGTTCCCTGACGCGGGCGCGATGGTGGACAGGCTTCACGCCGCGGGGCTGCGGCTCGCGCTGTGGCACACGCCGTACCTCGCGATGAACGCCGGCCCGCTGCGCACCGAGGCCGATCAGAACGGGTACTTCCCGCCGACGCAGGGCACGTGGCTCAACGGGTGGGGTCCGCCGCTCGACTTCACCAGGCCCGAAGCGGTCACGTTCTGGCGGGGGCTGCTCACCCGCTACACCAACTCAGGAGTCGAGGGCTTCAAGCTCGACTTCGCGGAAGACGTGGTCGCCGGGCTGTCCGGTCGCTCGAGCGGGTGGCGCTTCGCCAACGGCGAGACGGATCGCACGATGACCGACGGCTACTCGCGGCGGTACCACGACACCTATCGCGCGGTGCTGGCGAACGACGACGCGTTCCTGTTGGTGCGCCACGCGCAGTGGGGTGAGCAGCAGGCCGGCCTGGTGGTGTGGCCCGGAGACATCGACGCGACGCTCACGAAATCCGGCGAGCGCTACGCCGATCGCGGTGGCGAGCTGCACGTCGGTGTCGGCGGGCTCCCTTCGGCGATCCGCGCGGGCATCGGGTTGTCGATGTCGGGGTTCCCGTACTTCGCATCCGACACGGGTGGGTATCGGGCCTCGCCGCCCGACAAGGAGACGTTCGTGCGGTGGGTCGAGCACTCCGCGCTCATGCCGGTGATGCAGACCGGCGATGCGTCGAGCCAACCGCCGTGGGTCTTCACCGCGGAGAACGGGCGCGATGTCGAGGCGCTCGACACGTACCGGACGTTCGCGCGGCTGCACTTGAGGTTGTTCCCCTTCTTCTGGTCGCAGGTGCACGCGATGGCGACGACGGGGCGGCCGGTGGTGCGGCCGTTCGGGCTGCAGTTCCCCGCGTTGGGGTTGCACCCGGACGACCAGTACCTGCTCGGTGACGACCTCCTCGTCGCCCCGGTAGAGAGGAAGGGCGCGACGTCGCGCACGCTGATCAAGCCGCCGGGCCGATGGTTCCGGTTCTCGGACGGGGTCGAGTTGGCCGGGGAAGCCGGCGCGGTGGTGACGGTGCAGGCGGCGTTGACGGAGCTGCCGCTCTTCGTCCGCGAAGGGGCGCTGGTGCCGATGCTCGCGCCCGACGTGGTGACGCTGGCGCCGTCGACGGATCCGACGGTGCGCAGCTACGCGAACGACGCGGGCACGCTGTGGGTGCGGGTGCAGCCGGGGAGTGGCCAGGTCACGTTGTTCGACGGGTCGACGCTCGCGCAGAACGCGACGGTGCTCGCGGGGGCGGGCGGCGATCGCTTCAACACGTCGATCGTCTGGGAACTCCGCGGCGTCGCGGCGCCAGGGTCGATCGATCACGCCGGGAACGCGGTCGTATCCGTCGCAGATCAAGCAGCGCTCCTCGCGGCGCCGAGTGGCTACGTGTTCGCGAACGGAGTGTTGTTGATCAAGACGCCGCTCGACGGGGAGCCGACTCGCTACCGGTGAGCCCTGTCGTCCGGACCCCATGCGCCGCCACCCCTCAGACCACTCCGGATTTTCCGGGCCACGACCACTCCTTTAGACGCCCAGCAGCGGGATCTCCTCCACGTTTCCGGTGCGGCGATCCGTGCAGCACGCCAGAAGAACAACGATCAGTGGGAGTCGCATGCCCAACGAGAATAGCGTCCGCGCCATGCCCGTGCTCCAGCCGACGAAGAAGACGCTGCAACTCCACGAACGCGCGAGCCACCACGACTGGGACGACGGCCTCGAATCGCTCGAGCGCATTCTCGCGAACCCCGCGTGCGACTATGGCACTGCGCTCCTCATCTACTGGCTGGGCTCGCCCGGCTTCGACACGCAATACAAGACCGTGAAGGCCGCCGAGCCGTGGCGACGCGAGACCCTCTCGTTCCTCCGCCGCCTCGAGAAGCGCCTGCTCGGGCACGACTTCAAGACGTCACTGCTGCTCTTCAACCCCCGCTTCGATCGCACGACCATCACCACCCGCGGTCACGACTGGACCGGGGAGAACGCCGACATCAAGGTCCGCCGCCCGATTCCGGCTGAGCTCTGGGAGCCGAGCTGCGCCGACCCCGCGTGGGAACGGAAGAACAAGGTCCGCGCGAAGAAGTGAGTCGTTCAGTCCCACGGGTTCGCGGGCCGGCCGTCGCTCACGACCCAGAAGCGCATGCCCTTCGGCAGCTCCCCTTGTCCGGTGACGCCCGCGAAGCCCCCACTGCCACCCGTCGAAGCAGCGGGGCCGCTCTTGTTCGTGGCCTTGCTCAGCGTGATTCGCGGCGACGCGCTCGCCATCAACAAGGTAGCGCGCCTGACGCGCGTCTACCTCGAGACCGACTTTCCCGGCGACGAGCGCAAGGGTCGAGTTCAGGGAACTCCGGCGTCGGCTTCGGCCGTCATGAACACCCAGGGGAACGTCACGTCGACGACGCCGTCGCCCGCGGGAGGGGGGAACTTCAACCCTGAGACCACGCCGAGGATGCATCTCGTGGTCGGCTCGTCACCGACGGTGTCTCTGATGGCCCGCTGCTTCACGACCAGCCCAGCCGCACCGATGACGAAGTGGACCATCACCACCCCTCTGAGTTCATTCCGTTCTGCCAGTCGCCTCTCGTAGCAGCCCTTGATGCTCGGGGTAGCCCGACTGATCTCCGCACCAATCAGCTCCCTGTCCAGTCCTCCGCCGTCCGACGGCTCTGGCGGACTGGGCAGATGAGAAACCGCTCGTGCAGGTCGGGCGGGCTCCACCAACGCCCTCGAGCGCTCTGCATCCGCGGCGAGCACCCAGTCGGTCCGGGCTCGACGCCAGGTCGGTGCCGGGGACAGCGACCAGTGGAGCGCGGCCGTCTTGATGCAGTTCACGACCCCCGGCACCTCGAGCGCCGGGTCGATCGCCGTGATCACGTCCTCGACGACGCTCCCCGCCGGTGCGACCAGCAACTCGAGCGAAAGGCGCCCCTGCGCCGAAAGTGACGGGCTCTCGCACCAGCACCAGAAGAGGTCGTTGCTCCAGCGGTCAGGCAGCCGCTCTGGGTCGAGCGTCACCGCGACCGCGACGATGCCCGCGTCGGCCGCCGTGGCTGCGAAGGTCCAGTCGACGAGAGTGCCTGCATCCGAGCTGGGAAAGGGCCACCGCTCGAGGGCGGTCGCGACGCAGGTCGCTCGTTGGGGCTCGAGTTCATGCGAGTCGATGAAGGCGACGCCCCCTACACGCCCGCCTTCGGTTATCTCGAACCGATAGCGAAGCCGCGCGTTGCGGGCAGCACCCGAGAAGCAGGCGTTCACGTCACGCGCGTGCCACCGAACGACGTCCTCGACCTGCCCACGGGGGAGGCCTCCATCGACCCCGACAGGGAGTGCAGCCAACGCCAGCACCGCCCACACCAACGCCGTTCCCATGCGCCAACGCTAGCATCGGCGGCGTCACGGGGACGGTGGTGTCGCCGAGCCGGCCTCGGGCGGCGGGGCCTTCTTCGTGCTGATCACCGGCCACTTCGCCGAGAGCTCGGTGTTGAGGGCCTTGTACTCGTCCCACATGGGCGGCAGCGAGCTGTCAGGGTAGATCGCCTTGGTCGGGCAGACCGGCTCGCATGCGCCGCAGTCGATGCACTCATCAGGCTGAATCACGAGGTAGTTGGGCCCCTCGTAGAAGCAGTTGACCGGGCACACCTCAACGCAGTCCGGCGCTCGTCGCGCTGGTGCTTGCGTCGATCTGATCAAGGCCCCGGGCGACTGAGCAGTGTGCTGATCAGGTCTTCGGGAGCACCGACTTGAGGAACCACGCGAGCACGCCCGAGAAGGCCAGGAACAGGCCCGTGGAAAAGGCGTACGTCGTCCAGAACCGCCCCGGGTCATCGGCGCGAGAGACAGGCTCACTGCCCTTCGCGCCCACCCGGATGCGGCCGGTGACCAGCGGGTAGCCGACGACCAGCGCCGTCACCAGGCGCGGGCCGCTGCCCGGGAAGGTCAGCCCTGCCGAGTAGACGGACGTCGTGGCGGGCATGGGCGAGCGTGGCGATTGCGAGCGGCGGCGGCCCGAGCTGACGGTGTTGTACGAGGCGGTGGAGCGGGGTTGGCCGTCGGTGAAGGAGTCGCTGCCCGAACGCATCCGCGAGGAGGTGCGCCGCTTCCTCGAGTGCGGCCTGCTCCGCTACGGCTTCCTGGA
>JBBRUE010000513.1:0-5569 GCA_038248085.1 Myxococcales bacterium
AAGAAGGCGAAGTGGGTGACGGTGCCGACGAAGGCGCTGCTGCACCCGGGGCCGGCGCTGGCGAAGGCGCTGCCCTCGTTGTGTGAGTTGGTGCGCTGAGGGGCACCGGGCGCCCCATTCCTGCGCTTCGGACCTGACGTAGCCACAGCCGCCGAAAGAAAGGGGCTGCGGCTACGTCAGGTCTTGGCCGCGATTGAGAGATTGGCGAAGTTACTGTTGGGCCGTCGATGTCGCCAAGGCGATCCCATTCTTACCAACAACCCAAATGTGGTTCTCATCAAAAGCAAAACCGCTATACAATTGATTGGAAGCAAGACCGGCTACACTTGCGCTGACGTCGGTCCACGTCGTTCCACCATTGGTTGTCTTGAGGAGTAGAGGCGCGTTGTTGTTGTCGCCAACACACCAGCCGTTTTGACCATTGGGCGCGAAGAAAATTGCCCGCAACGAAACATCTGCCGAGCTGCTGATGTTCGCTGGAAGCGTTGCCTTGGTCCAGATTGAGGCTTTGCCCATCGCGGCATTGGCAGTCACGTAGATGTACGGGTTTTCGACGAAGTCCAGTCCGTGCATCGCAAGACATCGGTTGTTGTCGAGACACGTGACGCCATGTGGGCCGGCGTTGGTCGTGGCGGGCGCATTCATGAATGGGACTGAGTAGAACTTGCGGCCCTTGTCAGTGGAAATACAAACGCCGGGACTCGCGGTCCCGTTTTGACCCATGCCGCCTGCTGGATAGACGACCATGTTGCCATCCTGACTTACGAAAGCAGGGTTGCTTACGAATGGAACAGCGCCAGCAGTAACGTCTGACTTGCAGAGGGTTGGATCTGCCGCAAATTGTGTAGCGAAATCAGAGGGAACCGCAGGCGACGCGAGGGGGCTCCACAATTTCGTCCACGATGCCGCCGGCCCGGGCGCCGATGGAGAACTATACACGTACCCGATTTCGTTGATGAAAAGCCACTGGCCAGAGACGTCAACCAATTGGGCCTGATCGTTGAGGCCCAGGTTGGAGCCGTCCGATGTGCCCATCTTGACTACGGTCCAACTTGCCGCCTTGGTGATATCTCCAACCGCAGACACATAGACACCCGAAGCGCCCGCTCGCGCAATCACCCCACTGCGCGATTTCTCGATTCCAACAAAGGTGACGTCGCCGAGCTGGTCGGCCGCCGTTGGTACTGGACCCGGGTAAGTCCCATCGACGAGCAAATCACCCACTGCCGTATCGCTCATGCTGTAAACGTAACCAATGCCGCTGATGTTGGCGGTCGCGACGCATTGGGTGGCTGACGTGCAATAGATGCCTGAGAAGTTCAGTGTTTGTTTGTCTGTTGGGAGCGTTATTTTTCTGAAGCCCGCGGCCGCTGTGCCTCCACCGGCGCCTCCCCCCGTCGTTCCACCACCGCCACCAGTGCCACCATCACTACCTGGACCCGAACCGCTACAAGCCACCAAAAAAGACAGCACAATCAGACCAAGAAACTGTTTCACGGAGTACCCTTTGCAGTCAGCGTGGAATTGAAGCGACAGACCGGGCAGCGGCTCGGACTGTTTCTTTCCGGGCCGAGTAAAGCAAGGCGAAAAAATGAATAGGAACCCCGATTTCGCTGAGAGGGCTGCGGGGTTCGCCGGGGTGGATCCCGTGACGCACGAGGTGCTGCTGCAGGCCGCAGGGTTATGAAGCGGTTGATTGAAGTCGACGCGCGGTGGACAGAGCGCGCGCGCAACACGCCTGCCAGGTGCACCAAGCGCTGAAAAGGCCGGTGCGCTTCGGTCAGCGAGGAGGCCCGCGGAGCTCCTCAATCGGCTGCCGAACGCAGGTCGAACCCGCTTTGACGAGCTTCCCCGACGGCAGGGACTCGAGCGTCGCGGCGCGCTGACGAGGATTCGAACGACCGCGACCACCAGCCGGTACGCGACCTCGCCGTGCTGGGTCGCGCCGGAAGCCACACCCCGACGACCTGCTCGGAGTTGGCGAGCTTCCACACGCTGAAGTACCCACGAAAAGGCCCTCGCGGAACTCACCTGCATGAACCGAGGTCATGACCCCGTGCACCCCTCCCCGCTGGCGCTCGAACAACTGCTCGTCGGCCAGGGATCTCAAGAGGTTACGTCCCATCTCCTGGCCTGCGAGGCCTGCCGCACGCAGCTCGCGGAGATGGAGAAGACCGCCCGCCGCTTCTCGGCGTCCCCGACGAGCCTGAGGGCCCGGGACGCCGCGAAGAAGGCCGACCTGCGGTGGAAGCAGCGCGCCGCCGCGTTCACGCTCGTGCCCGCCGCGCTCCTCGCGGTGGTGTTCCTCGCCACGCCGCGGCCGACGACCCACGAGGCGCCGCAGCTCGCGGTGAAGCCGACCCTCACGACGCCGAAGCTGCGCCAGGGTCGTGAAGTGCTCGAGCCGCGCCCCGGCACGTGGACCACGCGCCTGCGCACGTTGCCGATTCGCGGGCACAACATCGAGTTCGGCCAGGGCTCGCTCGAGGCGTCCGACGCCGACGGTCCCTCGCGTCCCTTCACGCTCACCCACACCAGGGTCGACGTCACCGTCACCGGCTTCATGCAGGCGGTGACCGTCACCCAGACCTTCACCAACCCATTCAAGACGCCCGTCGAGGCGATCTACGTCTTCCCGTTGCCTGACGACTCCGCGGTGCACGAGATGACGTTGACCGCCGGCACCCGCGTCATCCGCGCGCAGATCCAGAAGCGGGCCGTCGCGCGCCAGCAGTACGAAGAAGCGAAGGCCCAGGGTCGCCGCGCCGCGCTGCTCGACCAGGAGCGGCCCAACATCTTCACCCAGTCGCTCGCGAACCTGCTCCCCGGAGAAACGGTCGAGGTCGCGCTGCAGTACATCGCGCCGCTCCACTACGACGACGGCGTCTACACGCTGAACTTCCCGATGGTGGTCGGGCCCCGCTACGTGCCGGGCGCGTCGCTCCCCGGTGAAGCGCAGGGCACCGGCGTGACGCCCGACACCGACGTGGTGCCCGACGCCAGCCGCATCTCCCCCCCCTCGGTGCGCAGCGGCCGCGACGTCGAGGTGAACGTACGCATCGACGCGGGCACCGTCATCGAAGACCTGTGGAGCGTCTCGCACCGCCTGGAGGTCGACCGGCCCTCGTCGGCGCGGATCAGCCTCACCCTGAGCCCGCTCGACACGCTGCCCAACAAGGACCTCGTGGTGCGCTGGCGGGTCTCGGGCACCCAGGCGCGCGCGTCGATGCTCGCGGCCGGCGGCGCCTTCGCGCTGATGCTCAACCCCGAGTCGAAGGAGATGAACGCCCCGGCGACGCCGAAGGAGATGGTGTTCGTCATCGACACCTCGTGCTCGATGAACGGGCCCCCGCTCGAGGCGGCGAAGCGCGCGATGCACGAGGCGCTCGAGCAGATGAACCCCGACGACACCTTCATGCTCATCGACTTCGCGGAGCACGCGCGGGCCTTCAACCCCACGCCGCTCCCCGCGACGGCCACCGAGGTGCGGCGGGCCATCGCCTACCTGCACGCGCTCCCCGACGGCGGCTCGACCAACCAGCTCGCCGGCCTCCGCAAGGCGCTCGCCCGGCCCGAAGACCCGAAGCGGCTGCGCATGGTGCTGTTGATGACCGACGGCTTCATCGGCAACGAAGAGGAGATCTTCGCCGAGACGCGCCGGCTGCGGGGCAACGCGCGGGTGTTCGGCTTCGGCATCGGCAGCTCGGTGAACCACTTCCTGCTCTCGCGGCTGTCCCAGGAAGGGCGCGGCTTCTACCAGTACATCCGTCCCGACGAAGATGCGGGCGAGGCCGTGGGCCGCTTCGTGCGCCGGGTGCGCAAGCCGTTGATCACCGACGTGACCATCGACTGGGGTGGGCTCCAGGTGGCCGACACGTTGCCCGAGCCGGTGAGCGACCTCTACGACGCGCAGCCGTTGATCATCCAGGGCCGGTACCGCGCCGCGGGTTCGGGCACGGTGGTGCTGCGTGGGAAGCGTGCGGGCGTGCCAGTGGTGTTCGAGGTGCCGGTGACGTTGCCGGAGTTGTCGAGCGACGGGCGGGCGCTCGCGATGGCCTGGGCCCGGCAGCGCATCGAGCGGTTGTCGGCGGTGCAGTACAACATCGAGCAGCCGGAGGTCGTCGAGCAGATCACCTCGCTCGGCCTCGAGTACCACCTGGTGACGAAGTACACCTCGCTCGTCGCGGTGGAGAACGTGCCGGTGACCAACGTGCCGGTCACCACGGTCGCGGAGCCCACGCTGGAGGCTGATCAGACCCGGCCGCTCCAGCAGAAGCGCTTCAACACCATTCAGGTCATCCGCGGCAGCAATGGCTCGAATGGCGCTGTCCCGCTGGATGGTCTCTCGGGGAACGAGGGGAACTTGTTGGGCGGCGCGATCGGCGACGCCTCGGGGTACGGCGGGCTC
This sequence comes from Myxococcales bacterium, assembly GCA_038248085.1. GTDB lineage: Bacteria > Myxococcota > Myxococcia > Myxococcales > Myxococcaceae > Archangium_A. The sequence goes on from JBBRUE010000513.1 coordinate 4,409, forward strand.
GGCTTGCGAGGCACCGGGTCAGGCGGCGGCGGCCTCGGGACGGTCAGCACCGGCACGTCGGGTGGCGGGGCCCTCGGGCACGGCTCTCTGGGCACCCTGGGCAAGGGAGGCGGCGCCGTCATCACCAGCGCGTTCGGCCCCGAGAAACCGGCCGCCCCGACGTTCCGGCCGCCTCCGCCCCGGGCCCCGTCACCGGACCCCCGGACGCCCCCTGCCGTTGGGGAGGACTTCGACCAGGCCTTCGGATCACCGACTACGCCCGAGAAGCCGGTTACCAGGTCCACGCGCCCGGGCGGCTACATCCCGCCGGCGCCCGGTGCGGGCGGCGAGATCAAGGAATCCCTCGGCCAGAGCGACATCATGGAGGTCGTGCTCTCGAACAAGAGCGCGCTCAAGGCCTGCGTCGAGCGGCAGCACCTGGTGAGCCCGGGACTGAGCGGGAAGATTCTCCTCTCGTGGATCGTCGAGATGAACGGCCGCACCAGCCAGGTGAAGGTGGTGAGCCGGGAGTTCGAGAACACCGAGATCGCCCGGTGCCTGCTGCAACAGATCCGCACCTGGGTCTTCCCCCAGGCCACGAAGCGCAGTGACGTCACCACCTTCCCCTTCAAGTTCTGACCCGACCCATGGCCCTCGACATCGGAGTGCTCTTCGAGCGGTACCACGGGGTCGTCTTCCGGCGCTGTCTGTCGCTCTTGCGCCAGGAGGCCGACGCGGAAGAGGCGGTGCAGGAGGTGTTCGTGGCGGCCATCTCGGGGTTCGGCCGGTTCCGGCTCAGGAGCGCGCCGTTGACGTGGCTCTACGCGGTGGCGACGCGGCATTGTCTGCAGCGGCTGCGCAACCAGAACACGCACGCGCTGAAGCAGGCCCTGTTCCACGAGGACGAGGCCGTCGACCCTGACCTCGCGGCGCGCATGGACCTCGAGAAGTACCTCGCCGCGCGCACGCTGGAAGAGCTCGAGCTGATCACCCTGAGCTATCGCGATGGGCTGACGCAGGAGGAGATCGCCCAGGTGACGCGGCAGTCGCGGAAGACGGTGGGGAAGAAGCTCACGCGCCTGACCGAGAAGCTGCAGCTGTCACTCGAGCAAGAGGTCAGCCCGGTTCGCGCCGCAGGGTGACGACTACTTGGCGTCGAGCCACGCCTGAAACGCGTCGAAC
>JBBRUE010000514.1:0-5569 GCA_038248085.1 Myxococcales bacterium
ACGTGATTGATTGAGCGACGTGATTGATTGAGCGACGTGATTGATTGAGCGACGTGATTGATTGAGCGACGTGATTGATTGAGCGACGTGATTGAGCCGCTGAGGCTGGAGTACGACCATGTTGGGAAAGACCATCGCCTTCCTCGGGGCAGGCAACATGGCGGGTGCGCTCCTTCGAGGGCTCTTGGCCCAAGGCATCGCGGACCCGGGTGAGATCCTGTGCACCGACGTCCGTGAGGAGCGCCTCGCCGAGCTGCACACCAAGTACGGCGTGACCACGTTGAGCAGCAACCGCGAGGCGACCCAGCGGGCCGACGTGGTGGTGCTCGCGACCAAGCCGCAAGCCTTCGATCGACTGTTGCCCGAAGTCGGGGCGGCGCTGAAGCCGGACACGTTGGTGCTCTCGATCGCCGCAGGCATCACCTGCAAGGCCATCGAGGGCCACCTGCCGGCCGGCGCGCGCGTGGTGCGCGCGATGCCCAACACACCAGCGATCGTGGATGCCGGCGCGACCGGGATCGCCATGGGCACCAACGCCACCACGGGCGACATCGTGCTCGCGCGCAAGCTCTTCGATGGGATCGGGATCTCGGTGGTGCTCGACGAGACCTTGATCGACGCGGTCACCGGCCTGAGTGGCTCAGGGCCCGCCTACATCTTCCTCATCATCGAGGCGCTCTCGGATGCCGGCGTGAAGGTCGGCCTCTCGCGGCACCAGGCGCTCAAGCTCGCGGCCCAGACGGTGCTCGGCAGCGCGAAGATGTTGCTCGAGACCAACCAGCACCCCGGCACCCTCAAGGACCAGGTCACCAGCCCGGGCGGCACCGCCATCGCCGGGCTGCACACCCTCGAGGCCGGAGGGCTCCGCACCACCCTGATGGACGCCGTCGAGGCCGCCACCAACCGCTCCCGCGAGCTCGGCGAGTCGTTCCTCGAGAAGCCCTGATGTCCCCTGACGCCGCACTGCAAGGATCTCCCTCATGAAGATGACGCCGCTCGACATCCGCCAGAAGCGCTTCGAGTTGAACCTGCGCGGGTACTCGAAGAAGGAGGTCGAGGCGTTCCTCGAGCTCGCCGCCGGGGAGTTCGAAGAGGTGGTGCGCGAGAACATCTCGCTCAAGGAAGAGCTCAAGCGCGTGCAGGCCCGCCTCGAGCAGCACCTCGATCGCGAGAAGGCGCTCCAGGAGACGATGGTCACCGCCCAGCGCATCTCGGAAGACGTGAAGTCCCAGGCCAAGAAGGAGGCCGAGGTCATCGTCGCCGAGGCCGAGCTGCAGGCCGACAAGATCGTCGCCGGCGCCAACAACCGCCTCGTCGAGGTCATCAAGGAGCTCAACGAGATCAAGCGGCAGAAGGTGCAGTTCGAATCGCACCTCGAGGCGCTGGTCGACTCGCACAAGAAGCTCCTCGACTCGTGGAAGACGCAGCCCGGCGCCGACGTGGCGTACCTGGTCAACAAGAAGTGACCGCGGTCTGGCTCAAGGCCGTCGCTGCCGGGAGTGAGCTGGTGGTGTTGGTGCAGCCCCGCGCCTCGCGCACGAAGGTCGTCGGGGAGCACGATGGGCGGTTGAAGATCGCGCTGGCTGCGCCTCCGGTCGACGGGGAGGCCAACGCGGAGTTGATCGAGTTCGTGTCCGACACGCTCGGGGTTCGAAAGAGCGACGTGACCCTGCTCGATGGAGAGACCTCGCGGCGCAAGCGGCTGGCCGTTCGGGGGGTGGCACCGGCCGAAGTCATGGTGAAGATGTTGGGACCGTGACGTTCCTCGCCCCCCTCCTCGCGCTGAGTTTGATGGTGGCGCCGCCCCCTCCCAGTGACGCGGAGCCCGTGCAGATGCCTTCGCTGGGGGTGCTCACCGCGGGCGCGCTCGAGACCTCCGAGCTGCACACCCCTCGCTTCCGCATCGTCTACACCGCGCGCGCGAAGGGCTCGGCCGAGGTGCTGCAGCGGGACATCGAGGCGGTCCGCGACGACATCGCGGTGCTGCTCGGGCGCGACTGGCCCGGCGTGACGGAGATCCGGCTCGGGTTCGGACGTGAGGAATATGAAGGCCTCGCGCTCCCCGAGGGGCACCCGCCGAGCTGGGCCGTCGCCCTCGCCTACCCCGGGAGGAACATCGTGCTGGTCGAGGCGCACTCGCTGGTCACCGCCGAGGGGCCGCTCACGCTGCGGCACGAGCTGGTGCACGTCGCGCTGGGGCAGTTCGGGAAGGTGTGGCCGCACTGGTTCCAGGAAGGCCTCGCGCAGGAGCTGACGGGCGAGCGCAAGTGGCGCCTCGAGCACGTGGCAACCCTGACCCGCGCTGTCACGCAGAACCGGGTGTTCGCCTTCGACGATCTCACCGAGAAGTTCCCCGCGTATCCAGATGACGTGGAGATCGCGTACGCGCAGAGCGTCGCGTTCGTGGAGTTCTTGCGAGACCGGAATGGATCGCTCGCGTTCCAGCGGTTGATCGATCGGGTCGCGCAGGGCGACGGGTTCGAGAAGGCCTTCGGCGTGGCGTTCCACCTCCCGCTGTCGATGGAGGAAGAGGCGTTCAAGAAGGACCTCCCGCGGCGGTACCCCTGGTGGCCGCTGCTGCTCTCGGGCGGGACGGTGGTGTGGGTCGGGACGTCGGCGCTGGTGGTGTTGGCGTTCATTCGCCGGCGTCGCGCGGTGAAGGTGCTGCGGGCCGAACAACTGCGCGTCGAGACGCTGCACGAGGCGGCGAAGGCGCTGATCGGGTTGCCCGCGGCGAACGAAGACATGTCGTGGGAGTTCATGCCGTTCGAGGGCACGAACATGCCGTGGGTGGTCAACGTCGTGCGCTTCCACGCAGAACCGCTCCCTGCGAAACCGGGGAGAGGTCGACCGCAGGCCGGGTGAGGGGCTGCGGAGGGAATCAAAGTTCGAGCGCGACGCACTTGAGCGCCGACGGCTGCCGGTAATCGATCGCGCTGGCCCCGAACCGCGCCACTTCCCGAGCGCCACGAGATCCCAGCCCACGCTGCAGCTGATCGTCGAACGCGCGATCGGTCTGCTCGACGTTGCACATCGCGAGCAGCAGGCCCTTCGGGGCAATCAGCGGCTCCGCGGCGCTCACCAGCAGGTGGTAGTCGCGCTGCGCGGTGAACCGGCTGGTCTTCGTCGTGGCGAACCCGGGCGGATCGAGGATCACCAGGTCGAAGGTCTCGCCCTTCTTCGCGAATCGACCCAGCCAGTCGAAGGTGTCTCCCGAGATGAAGTCGAAGCGCGCGGGCGTGAAGCCGTTGCGCGACAGGTTCGACGCACCCCAGTCCAGCACCTTGCGCGACGCATCGACGTTCACCGCCCGCTTCGCTCCGCCGAGGTGCGCCGCCACGCCGAACCCGCAGGTGTACGAGAAGGTGTTGAGCACCCGCCGGCCGCTCGCCTCGCGTCGCACCCACGCCCGCGCGTCCCGGGCATCGAGGTACAGCCCGACCGACAGCCCGTTCCCCGGCCGAATCTCGAACTTCGCGCCGAGCTCCATCACCTCGAGCGACTCGATCTCCGCCCCGACTATCGGCAACGGGGGGGCGAGGAGCTCGGGCACCTCGTTGGCGGCCTTCCGCGCCTCGCGGGGACGGCGCTTCACGTAGACCGCCTCGACCCCGTCTTCACCCGCCAGCGCCGCAGCGATCGCCTGCTCGTCGGGAGCGTCCCGGTAGAGGCTCAACACGGCGACCGCACCGAACCGGTCCACCGTGACACCCGGAAGCTCCCCGTCGATCCACCGGAAGCATGTGGTGTCTGGCGGCAGCTTCGACCGGCGCTGCTCCAGCGCGTCACGCAGCACCTTCACGACGGCGCGGCGCCTCCGCCGGTGACCCCGGAGCGCTTCCACACGCTCTCCAGCGCCGCCGCCGACTCGCGCGCCAGCTCGAGGAAATCGGCCCCCAGCAGCTGCCCTTCCCGCACCACGACCCGGCCGTTGACGATGGTCCAACCGACCGGCATCTGGCTGAGCTGCATCAGCAGGTGCGGCGTGTAGTTGCCCGTCTCGCGGGCCGGCACGAAGTCGTAGACCACGAGATCGGCGAGCGAACCCGGCTCGACGCTGCCGCTGGGCGCGCCAAAGACCATGGTGCACAGCTCCGCGGGACCACCGACGAGGAACGACGCCATCAGGTTGTCGGGGTCGAGCATCCGCCCTGCGCGCGCCATGGCCATCACGCCGGTGTAGCTGGCCGCGAGTTCCTCCCAGAGCGATCCCGTGCCGTCGGAGCCGAGGCCGACGAGGTTCTGGTTCACCAGCACTGCTTCCATGCCGAGCACCGAGCCACCTTCTACCGTCTGGGCCGCGCGCGGGGTGAAGGCCACCAGGGTCTTGCTCTTCGCCAACCGGCCGGCCTCGGCGCGATCGATGGCCCGGGCGTGTGCACCGACCGAGGCCCCACCGAGCAGTCCGAAGCGCTCGAAGCGCGTGACGATGCGCGAGTTCCACTTCGACCAGGTGATCGCGAGATCGTCGTCGTTCTCGGCGAGCCCGAAGTGCGCGCCGACCGCGAGCTCTTCCTTCAGGTGGCCCGCGAGGCGCAGCAGGTCGTCGTCGGAGCAGAACGACGCGCGGACCCCGATCGCGCCGCGGGTGAGCGGGTCGGCCTTCCGCGAGGCGGCGTAGCGCGCGTTGGCTTCGACCTGCGCGGGTCCGGTGCTCTCGGGGACGATGCTCGTCGAGGCGTGCGAATTGAGCATGCGGATGCCGAGCCGTTCGGCCACCTTCGCCTGCACGGTGAGCGCGTCCTCGACGCACGCCGGCGCGTGCAGGTGCTCGACGACCATCGTGACGCCGAGTCGCAGGCTGCGCGCGATGGAGAACGCGGTGATCGCCTCGACCTCGCCGACCGTGAGTGTGCGCTCGAGCCGATGCTCCTGGTCGAAGCGCTGGAGAAACGGCCGGAGCAGCAGGTCGCCCGCCCACGGAGTCAGCGAGCCGCCGACCAGCCGGGTGTGACAATCGACGAGCCCCGTGGTGACGAGGCGGCCACCGCACTTCACCTCCCAGTCGCCGGGGAGCACGGGCGTCGCATCGTCGGGCCCGACCGACGTGATGAGGCGGCCCTCGATGAGCACCGACATTCCCGAGCGGACACGACCGTCAGCGCGGAAAAGACTGCAGTTCTTGAGGAGGAGTCGGCCTTCCACGCGGCGTGAGCGTAGCAGTCGGCTCCCGGTGGTCTACTTTGCCCGCGTGGCGAGCCAGGCAGCCGTGGACATTCTCGAGGAGCGGCCCCGTGCCGATGGGTCGAGCGACGTGCGCCTGCGGCTGGTGTGCGGGTGCGAAGTCCGGGTCGCCCTCGACGGAAACCGGCTGATCACCGCCGAGGACGGGGTGCGGCTGGTGATCGGCAAGTACCCGTGCCCGAAGGGCCACCCCGTCGTGAAGCCGTGAGGTAGCGTCGGGCACCCGATGGCGGCCGTGATGCGACTCCTGAGGCCGCTCGAGTGGGCGCTGCTCGCCTTCCTCGTCTTCGTGCTCCTGCGTGCGGGCCCCGGCGTGTTCGCGGTGTGGAGCGACCTGCTCGGCGGCCGCGCCACCACCGTGCTCTTCGCGCTGGGCCTGGTCGCC
>JBBRUE010000515.1:0-5540 GCA_038248085.1 Myxococcales bacterium
GCGCCTCCCCCAGGTCGCCGCGCAGCTCACCCCCGCGGAGCGGATGAACCTCGGCTTCGGCTCGGGCCAGGTGTCGATCAACACCGCGTCGCTCGAGGAGCTCGACAAGGTCGGCCTCACCAAGAAGCAGGCCACCGCGCTGGTCGCGTACCGGTCGACGCACGGCGACTTCGACTCGGTCGACGACCTCCTGAAGGTCGGCGTTCCGAAGGCGACCATCGCGAGGATCCGCGAGTTCGTCACCGCGGTCGACGTCGAGGCCTTCTTCAACAGCCGCCCCAACGGCGCCCCGGCGGGCGGCACCGGCTACGGGCCCGATGGCACCCGCGCCGCGGTGGTCGCCGGCGCCGACGGCGTCATCGGCCCCACGCGCGCGTCGGTCACGGTGGGCGCGACCGATCTCTTCAACCGCGCGAAGGCCGGCGAGGAGATCGACGTGGCGATGTACGGCGCCAGCCCCTCGGCCCCGGAGTTTCAGTCGCTGATCGCCGCCGCCAAGCGGGGCGCCGTCGTGCGCGTGGTGCTGCACGACGACTTCACCGCGCCCGCCGCGGCCGCCCTCAAGGCCCTCGCCACCCAGGGCTACGCGGTGGACGTGCGCATTCAGACCGCCAAGACGATGCACGAGAAGTTCGGCATCGTCGGCAACGACGTGTTCTTCGGGAGCGCCAACTTATCGGAATCGTCATCCACCAAGCATTCCGAGAACCGCGTCACGGTGAAGAACCACGAAGAGACGGCCCGCCAGTTCAAGGCCCGCTTCGAAGAGCTCTGGGGGAAGTCCAGGTGAAGCGTCGCCACGGTCTTGGGCGCGAAGCGGCGCGTCGACGAGCTCACGAGTCGTTGAGGATGTCGCGCAGCACCTGCAACTGAAACCCCTGGGGGCTCGCGGAGCCGAAGGTGTCCATCCCGGCCTCGATGAGCTGGTTGGCTGCGCGGTTGAGCGCGAGCACCTGGGCGTCGTCGTCGAGCACCTCGCCCAGGCCGATCAGATCGTACGTCTGGGCCTCGGCGATCAGCGCCTTGAGCTCCGGCACGCCCGCGTGCGCGATGCGCACTGAGAGGTTGGCGAACCATGCCAGGGCCTCCTCGCGCGAATCGGGTACCGGCGTCAGGTGCTTCTTCTTCGCCTTCGTCTGCTTGCGCGCGCCGGCCATGGCGGCGGAGCCTACTACTCCCACTCGATGGTCGCGGGAGGCTTTGACGAGATGTCGTAGACGACGCGGTTGATGCCGCGCACCTCGTTGATGATGCGGCTCGAGATCTTCCCAAGCACCTCGTACGGAATGCGCGCCCAGTCGGCGGTCATGCCGTCGACCGAGGTCACCGCCCGCACCGCGCAGGTCATCTCGTAGGTCCGCTCGTCGCCCATCACCCCGACGCTCTGCACCGGGAGCAGCACCGCGAAGGCCTGCCAGATCTCCTTGTAGAGCCCGGCAGCGTGGATCTCCTCGAGGACGATCACGTCGGCCTTGCGGAGGAGGTCGAGGCGGGCCTCGGTGAGATCGGTGATCACGCGAATGGCGAGGCCCGGCCCGGGGAACGGGTGGCGGGACACCATCTCGTCGGGCAGCCCCAGCTCGCGCCCCAGCACCCGCACCTCGTCCTTGAAGAGTTCTCGCAGCGGCTCGACCAGCGCCAGCTTCATCTTCTCGGGCAGCCCGCCGACGTTGTGGTGGCTCTTGATGGTGGCCGAGGGGCCGTTGATCGACACCGACTCGATGACGTCGGGGTACAGCGTGCCCTGGGCGAGGAACTTTGCGTCGGTGAACTCGTTGGCGGCCTCCTCGAAGACCGAGATGAACTCGTAGCCGATCGCCTTGCGCTTCTTCTCGGGGTCGGTGACGCCGGCCAGCTTGCCGAGGAAGCGCGCGCGCGCGTCGATGGTCTTGAGCGGTACGTGGAAGCGGCCCACGAAGAGCGCCTCGACCTGCTCGCGCTCGGCGTGCCGCAGCAGCCCGTTGTCGACGAAGATGCACTGCAGCCGGTCGCCGATCGCCTTGTGCAGTAACAGCGCTGCCACCGAGCTGTCGACCCCGCCCGACAGGCCGCAGATCACCCGGCCGTGCTCCCCCACCTTGGCGCGGATCTCCTGGATCGACTCCTCGATGAAGCTCTTCATCGTCCAGTCACCCTTCACCTTGCAATCGGTGAAGAGGAAGGCGCGGATCATCTCCTTGCCCTGGGGGGTGTGGACGACCTCGGGGTGAAACTGCACGCCGTAGATCGGCTTGGTCTCGTGGGCCGCGCCTGCGAAGGGGGCGCTGGGGGTCTTCGCGATCGCCACGAAGCCCGGGGGCAGCGCCTCGACCCGGTCGCCGTGGCTCATCCACACCTTGAGCGAGGTGCCGGCCTTGAACGCCGCGAACGGGCCGCGAGGGTGGGTGACCTCGACGTCGGCAGGGCCGAACTCGCGGTGCGCGCTCTTGTCGACGCGGCCACCGAGCATCTTGGCCATCAGCTGCAGCCCGTAGCAGATGCCCAGCACCGGCAGGCCGAGCTCGAACAGCTCCGGGGCGCAGCGGGGGCTGCCGGCCTGCTCGACCGACATCGGGCCACCCGAGAGGATGATGCCCTTCGCGTTGAAGGCCTTGAGCTGGGCCAGCGAGAGATCGGCCCGCTGAATCTCGCAGTACACGCCCAGTTCGCGCACCCGGCGCGCGATGAGCTGGGTGTATTGGCTGCCGAAGTCGAGAATCAGGATCTTTTCGTGGGTCGCGTGCACCGAGGGCTCCGAAGCCAGACCGTCGTTGACGAACGGCCTTATCCCTTCAAGACTCACGCGCCAATGAGCAAGCGCACCGTTGCCTACGCCCTGTCGACTGCCCTGCTGTTCACCGGCTGCGTGAAGGAGATCTCGAGCGACGAGCGCCTCGAGCGCGAGACCAGGCGCAGCGACGCCCTCAGCTCATCCACCGCCGGCGAGCTGGTGAAGCTGAAGTGCGACGACATCACCACCGAGCTGTCGAAGGCGCGGGACGAGTCGGCCCCCGAAGACAAGCGCATCACCATCTACTCCGACCTCTTCGACCGGGTGAAGGAGCGCACCACCAGGTTCGACGAGGCCCTCTCCCACAACCCCGACCTCGCGTACCAGGAAGGCAGCCAGGCCATCATCTCGGCCCGCGACGGCTGCGTGCAGTCGGCGGCCGACGTGCGCCTCGACTTCGAGGGGCTCGTTCGCGAGCTCGTCACCCTCCCGGTGGTCGACGACTTCCGCGACGGCAAGTCGGTGAAGGCGGCCCGCATCAGCTTCGAGCTCCTCCGCGGCGCCGTCGAGAAGCTGAACCTCGATGACAAGGACGCCCTGCTCGCCCGCCTGGCGAACGCCGAGAAGACCGTCGAAGTGAAGGCCACGCAGCGCAAGCGCGACAAGTGATCACTCGTGGCGGTAGTTGGGCGCCTCTTCGGTGATGATCACGTCGTGTACGTGGCTCTCCTTGAGCCCTGCCGAGGTGATCTGCACGAAGGTCGCCCCGGTGCGCAGCGCCTCGATGTCCTTCGTGCCGCAGTAGCCCATGCCCGCGCGCAGCCCGCCGAGGAGCTGGAACACGTTCATGCCCACCGTGCCCTTGTACGGCACCCGGCCCTCGATGCCCTCGGGCACCAGCTTCTTGTCGTCCTGCACGCCGCCCTGGAAGTAGCGGTCTTTCGAGCCCTGGCGCATCGCGCCCAGCGAGCCCATGCCCCGGTACGCCTTGTAGCTGCGGCCCTGGTACAGAATCGTCTCGCCCGGTGACTCCTCGGTGCCCGCGAAGAGCGAGCCGATCATCACCGTGCTCGCGCCCGCGGCGATCGCCTTCACCACGTCGCCCGAGTACTTGATGCCGCCGTCGGCGATGATCGGCACGCCGCTCCCCTCGGCCGCACGCGCGCAGTCGTCGATGGCGGTGATCTGCGGCACGCCGACGCCGGCCACCACGCGGGTGGTGCAGATCGACCCCGGGCCGATGCCCACCTTCACCGCGTCGACCCCGGCGCCGATCAGCGCCCTGGTGGCCTCGGCCGTCGCGACGTTGCCGGCGACCAGCTCGAAGGGGCCCTTGAAGGTCTTGCGCAGGTTGCGCACCGACTCGATCACCCCGCGGGAATGGCCGTGCGCGGTGTCGACGACGATCACGTCGACCCCGGCCTTGAGCAGCGCGTCGACGCGGGCCTCCTGGTCGGCCCCCACGCCCACCGCGGCGGCCACGAGGAGCCGCTGCTTCGCGTCCTTCGCGGCGTTCGGGTACACGCGACGCTTCTCGACGTCCTTCACGGTCATCAGCCCGCGCAGCTCACCGGCGGCGTTGACCACCAGCAGCTTCTCGATGCGGTGCTGTGCGAGGAGCTCGATCGCCCCTTCCTGGGTCACGCCCTCGGGCGCGGTGACGAGCTTCTTCGTCATCACCTGGTGCACCGGCTGGTTGAGGTTCTTCTCGAAGCGCACGTCGCGGCTGGTGATGATGCCCACCAGCTTCTTCCCGTCGACCACCGGGATGCCGTTGATGCCGTGCTCGCGCATCACCTCGACCACCCGCGAGAGCGGCGCGTCGGGCCCGATGGTGATCGGGTCGACCACGATGCCGGTCTCGTGCTTCTTGACCTTGAGCACCTCGGCCGCCTGCTGCTCGGGGGTGAAGTTCTTGTGAATGACGCCCAGCCCGCCTTCCTGGGCCATGGCGATCGCCATGCGCGCGTCGGTGACGGTGTCCATCGCGCTCGACCACAGCGGAATGGGCAGGCGCAGGTTGCGGGTGGCGCGGGTCGAGAGGTCGACCTGGTTGGGCAGCACCGAGCTCTCAGCGGGAAGGAGGAGGACGTCGTCGAAGGTCAGCCCCAGCCGGATGTTCGGAGTCAGCATGGGGGGCCTCTAGACAAGTTGTCGGCCGAAGAAAAGCCGCCCGGATTCGCTGGAGTTTTCGGACCCGGGGCCCTAATCGAGGTGCGTCGTGGCGACCGACAACAAGCCCATCGGTCTTTCGGTGCGCCTCCCCTTTGCGAGTCCTGAGGAGTTCCTCGCGAGGTACGGCAGCAACCTCACGCGGGGTGGCGTCTACCTGCGCTCGCGGTCGCTGAAGAACCCCGGCACCTCGGTGCTGCTGGAGATCAAGATCGAGAACGGCACCCGGGTGCTCTACGCCTCGGCGGTCGTCAGCTACGTCACCGGGAACAAGGGCGAAGGTGTGCCCGGCATGGGCTTCAAGTTCATCACCCTCGACGCGGTGAGCCGGCGCTTCCTCGAGTCGGCGGCCGCGGCGATGCCCCACGCGCGCTCGACGGAGCCCCCGGTGCCGCGCAACGTGGGGCCGATCGACACCGACCCAGCGGCGATCCCACCCGAGCTGCCGCCCGCGTCGCAGGAACAGGCCGCCCTCCCCTCGGAGCTCGCGGGCCGGTTGCTGGTGCAGGGGGACTCCCGCTCGGTGAAGGCCCCGCCCTTCGAGCCGGCGCCCGAGCCGCCGCGCATCGGGCCGATCATCGGCATCGACCTCGGCACCACCAACTCCTGCGCGGCGATCGTCCGCGACGGCAAGCCGATCATGCTCACCTGGAAGGAC
>JBBRUE010000516.1:0-5524 GCA_038248085.1 Myxococcales bacterium
GAGCTCAGTCACTTTCAGCTCGAGCGCGGCGATGCGGGGGTGCGGATCTCCGGTGTCGCGACGGGCGCGACTGATGCGGGCGCGTTTCAGGTGAAGGGGGCGACGACGTTCCTGTGCGACGGGGACACCGCGGTGACGTTGCTGCGCGGCACGCTGGTGGGTGCGCACGAGTTCCACGGCTGGCGCGTGCCCGACGGAACGAGCGTCTCGGAAGACGAGCTGCATTGGTCCTTCGCGGTGCCCAGCCAGACGCCGCCGCGCTTTGCGACGCGCACGCCGTCGAACCCGGACACCCGTTTCGGAGATCGCGTCGCGGAGCTCACCTCGCAGGCTGCGAGCTGTGGCCGGGTGCGGATGTCGGGCCGCGCGGCCGGGCTGCTCAAGGTGGGCCCGGTGACGTTCGAGGAGTCCCTCACGCGCAGCTTCGTGCCGGGCGCCGAGCCCTCGCTGGACGAGGTGACGGGCCGCGTCGCGAAGAAGGTCACCATGGGATCACTGACGGTGCCGCAGGGTGCCACGGTGGATCTCGCGGGAGGCGTCATCGAGCGGGTCAGCGGCCTGGATGACGACGTCCGCGTCAGCGGCATCAAGGTCTCCCAGGTCAGCACGGTGCACGGAGCGCCGCCGTACCTCGTCGAGTGTCAGGAGGCGATGCACCCGGAGTTCCCCGACATGAGGCTGCGGATCGCTTGCGGGGAGGCGCTCCAGGAGGGGCACTGGCCAGGCGTGACGGCCTTCGAGTTGCCGATGATGACGAAGGGCGTGGCTCCGGACCCGGCCGCGTGCCCACCGCGCCAGGGCCCTGCGACGGGGTACCTCGTGTTGCTGCCGCGGTGCCCCGCGTGTCGTGGCCACGACGCCCCCGACTTCGCCCGACGGGTCTTCGTGAAGCTCGACGGGAGCGCGCCTGATGCAGACACGACGAGGGCGCTCAAGGCGTCGCAGCGGCTGAAATGCCGGCCGTGTGGCCTGGTGCCGTGAGCACTCGCCTTCTCCCGCTCAGCGAAGCCCGGGAAAGTCCGCGGGCTGCATGGAGCCGTCACCAGCCCCGAGAAAAAGGGCCGTCATCGAAGAGCGAGGAGCAGCGCCCAGTCGTCGCTCGCGCGGTCGCGTGCGTAGATGCCGTAGGTGCTGGCGAACTCGCGACCCGAACGCGTCGCCTGGAATCGCGCCGAAGCAGCCGCCGAGCTCGGTCAGCGCGGTGAAGGTTCCTTCGTCGCTGGAAAACCAGCTTCAGACCTTCCACCCGGTCCGCGCGACGCGCTCACAGACCGCGGCAGATTCAGGGTACGAGGTGCGCGCGTGACGACCTCCCTGTTGCTGATGCTGCTGCTGACCGCCGTCGAGCCGCCCGAGACGTGGACGGTGAAGGCCGGCGACAGCTGCGACAGCATCGCGCGCGCGACGTGGGGTGATGGCAAGCGCATCACCGAGCTGCACAAGTGGAACGAGCTGGGCCCCCCGCCCCCAGCCGGGCATGGTGCTGCGGCTGCGCGCGCCGCCCGAGGTGAAGGACGCCGGGCCCGACGCCACCCTCACCTTCCTCAAGCCCGCGGTGCGCACGCGTCACCTCGTCGACTGGGAGTCGGCGACGCTGGGCATGGGCCTCTTCCGTCTCGACGAGGTGAACACGCTCAAGGGCGCCGGGGCCGCGCTGCGCTTTCGCGACCTGAGCTCGCTGGTGCTCGACGAGAACGCGCTGATCGTCGTGTACGGCGACGCCGCTCCGAAGAAGGCCACCGAGCCGACGGGCGTCACCCTCATCGACGGCGAGCTGCGCATCGCGCTCGCGCAGATGCGGGCGAAGCCGCTGGCGATCAACACCCCGGCCGCGGCGGTCTCGGTGTCGGGCCTCAAGGGCGTGGTGGCGGTCGACGGGGCGCAGACCGCGCGCGTGTCGGTCTTCGAGGGCAGCACCCAGGTCAGCGCGAAGGGCAGCACCGTGAGCGTGCCAGCCAACCACGGCACCCGCGTGCGCCAGGGCCAACCACCGGAGCCGCCGCGCCTCTTGCCCGAGACGCCGGTGCTCGCGGCGAGCGTCCCCGCGGTGGTGGTGGTGGGCGGCGACGGGCTCGCCTCGCTTCCCCTCACCTGGGCCGCGGCCGCGCGGGCCGAGCAGTACCGCGTGCAGCTCGCCCGCGATGACGACTTCGTCGATCGCGTGCGCGACGCGTGGACCTCGAAGCAGGAGACGACCGTCGACCACCTCGAGCCCGGCGCGCTGAAGGTGCGGCTCATCGCCTTCGACGAGGTCGGCCTGCAGAGCCGCCCGTCTTCCGTCGCGCAAGTCGACGTCGTCGAGCTCGGTGGCGGCCTCGACGCGCAGGGAGAGCTGGTGCTCACCGCGGGTGAGCCCCTGCGCTTCTCGTTGCCGCCGGCGCTCCACCTCCGCGCCGCGCAAGGGGAGGTCGTCCCGGGCGCCACCTTCCCCGTCGGCGTGCACACCGTCACCGTGGTCGACGCCCAGGGCACCACGAAGCTCGAGGGCGTGCTCGTGGTGCCGCCGCGGCCTCCGACGTTGATCACCGTGGGCCCCATGGTCCGCGCCACCTTCCAGGACGACGTCCCCGAGGCGCTGGCCCCGGAGCTGAAGTCGGGCGACGCGACCACGCGCTTCGTGCGCGTCTCCGACCGCGTGTGGGAGTCCGCGCGCCCGAAACCGGGAGTGGCGACCCTGTGGTGGCGAGGCCGCGCGCTGAGCCGCCTCGACGTCGGAAGGTCCGACGGGAGGTGACCCGCTCAGGGTGCGACTGACGGTCCCGGCAGCTCGAAGTAGAAACAGTTTCCCCCCGAAGCCAGGGGCTCCACGCCGATGGTGCCGTGGTGCGCTTCCGCCACCAGCTTGCAGAAGGCCAGCCCCAGGCCGTGGCCATTGGAGTGGGGCCCCCGCTCCAGCGCGTTGAAGATGCTCGCTCGCGCCGCGGCAGAGAGGGCCGTGCCCCGGTCTCGGACCTCGCCCCGCAGGCCCCCACCCGCGAGAGCCCGCAAGGCGATGGTAATCGGCTGAAGGGCCGGCCCGTGCTGGAGCGCGTTGCCCACCAGGTTCGAGAACACCCGCTCGACCAGGTCGGGGTCGACGGTCGCCATCAGCGGTTCCGGGGGCAGCTCGAGTTCCAGGGACTGGCCTCGCTGCGCGGCCGTGCGGACGCGTCGCTTGTGCGCCGCCCGGGCGAGCGCGTCGACGGCGACCCTCCGGGGGCGCAGGCGCATCTTCCCCGCGTGGCTCATGCAGATGTCGAGCACGTCGTCCAACATTCGGCGCATTCGATCCGCGTTCTCGATGATGTCATCGAGGTCGATGCGCGACTCGGCATCTGCGGGCTCGACCACCGATGCCGCGAGGGAGACCGCGGTGAGCGGGCTGCGCATGTCGTGCACCACCATCGAGGCCAGCAGCTCGCGAGATGCCTGGTGGCCCCGCTGGAGCGACAGGGCGTCTTCAAGGACCATGAGCCTCCGGCGGATCTCCATCTCCACCTCGACCTGGTGCGCCAGCCCCTCGAGGGTCGCGATCGCCCGCGGGCTGATGTCCCGCGGCTGGGTGTCGATGAGACACAGGGTCCCCAGCGCCTCCCCTTCCGGGGTGCGGACCGGCACGCCGCAATAGAAACGGACACCCGGCGCGCCGGTGACGAGCTGGTTCGCGGCGAACCGGGGGTCCTGGGTGGCATCGGTCACCACCAGTGGCCCCTGACCACGAATGGCGTGGTCGCAGAAGGCGATGTCGCGCGGTGTCTCTTGCACGTTCAGCCCGACCCGCGCCTTGAACCACTGGCGCGACTCGTCGACCAACGACACCAGGGCGATGGGGGTATGGAAGATCCGTGAGGCGAGCTGCACGATGTTGTCGAACACGGCCTCGGGGGGCGTATCGAGAAGCCGATAGTCCCGCAGCGCGCTCAGCCGACGGCCGTCGTCGAAGTCCACGTGTGCTCCCCCCGTCCGCCCAAATGGGCAGGCCCGAAACATGCTCTGGCCCCCGTGCAGGTGGAAGGCTTCTGTTTCGCATGTCGGAATGTCCGACCTGCAATGACGCGTTGTCGCGCATTGCATCACCGCCCCCCGCTCGGGTCGGGTCGGTGGAACGGATCATGTCGGGGCGTGTGCGCGCGGGGACGGCACGGCGTTCGCTAACTGCGACCGCATGGATGAGCCTTTCCCCCCCTCGGCGCCCGCGCGAACCGTGCTGCTGTACAGCACCGACGCCGCGCTCGAGGCCCACCTGTGCACCGTCTTTGCCGGCAGCGAGGTCAGCCTGGTCGTCTGTGAAGATGAGACGGAGTTGTTCCCGCTGATCCACCTGCACGTGCCCGACATGGTGTTGATGGCCGGCGGCGTGCTGGCGAGCGCGGGCACGCTGCTGGTGCGGCTGCGCGCGAACGACGCGCTGAGCGCCCTCCCGGTCATCGCGCTCTCGCCGGACACCTCGGTGGGCCAGGTGGTGCGGTGCCTGCGCCTCGGGGCCACCGACGTGCGGCCCCCGGTGACCTTCTCCGTTTCCCAGGTGATGGCGTTCCCCGCCGGGGTCCCGTTGCAGGGTGCGTCGCTCGGCGCCCGGTTCATCGCCTGGTCCGAACGCGAGGGTCTCAGCGGCGAACTGCGCGTGCTGTCGGGAACGCCGCTGGAAGGGGTGGCCGTGTTCCTCGACGGGTTGCTCCAGCGCGCGGGGTTCTGCGGGCTGGCCGACGAAGCGGCGCTGCACTAGATGCTGGCGATGGAAGACGTGGAGCCCACCTTCTCGAGCGCGACGGCCGGCGCCGCGGGCGTACGCCGCTACGCGCCGAAGGTGCTGGTGGTGGAAGACGAGCCGTCCTTGCGGTTGCTGCTCTCGCGCATCATCGAGCGCGAGGGCTACCGCGTGTTCCAGGCCTCCGATGGGCTCGAGGGGTACGCCATCGCCCAGCGCGAGCGGCTCGACGCGGTGGTGACCGATCTCGATCTTCCCCGGCTCGACGGCTGGGGGCTGCTGCGCGTACTCCGCGACGATCCCACCTCGCGCGAGGTGCCAGTCATTCTGCTCTCGGCCCACGAGAACGCGGTCCACACCCTCAAGGCCGCCCACGCCGGGGCCCGCGCGTACCTCAAGAAGACCGGCCGCTCGCGAGAGCTCATCGACGCACTCTCACTGCTGACGGCCCCGCGCCAACGGGTGTGGACGGCGCTGCGTGAGCGCCTCGCGATCGACGTCGAACTCCCCTCGCTCGGCGCGCTCTGGCTGCTGGAAACGCTCGCGGAGCTCGACGTGCGCGGCCGCCTCGAGCTCGAAGACGCCCTCGGCCGCTACGAGGTGACGCTCGCCGAGGGCCGCTTCCTCGGGGCCGTCGCGCAGACGGGCAGCCTGCGCGTGGAAGGCACGACGGCGCTCGAAGCCATCATCACTTCCCGCGGACACGGCCGCTTCACCTTCTCCGACGTGCGCCCCCTGCCGGACTCGCCGTGGCTCTTCGACGCACTGGCCCTGGTGAGCCGTGGCTTGAGCATCGCGGCCGCGGCACGCCTCGACACGGTGGTGCGCTCGCCGCGC
>JBBRUE010000517.1:0-5513 GCA_038248085.1 Myxococcales bacterium
CCGCCGCCCAGCACCACCCGGCGCAGCAAGCCGAAGTTCCTGATGATCGACGTGGGCGCCGACATCTTCACCCGCAAGCTCGAGTACTCGCAGGTCGCGACCTCGAACCTGCGCCGCTACGACCTGCCGCCCGTGGGCCAACCGGCCATCGGTCTCCAGTTCTTCCCCCTCGCCTTGATGCGCGACGACCTCCTGGCCGGCCTCGGGGTGGAGTTCGGCATCGCCTTCGCCCCGTGGATCCAGTCTCGGTTGATCAGCGCGGGCGACGCCTACCCCACCTCGGCGATGCGCATCGACGCGGGGGTCCGCTTCGATCTCGCGCCGATCAAGACCTTCGCGCTGACCATCTCGCCCTACGTCGGCGTGCGCAGCCAGAGCTTCACCGTCGGGCCGCTCAAGGACGGCAGCCGCATCACCGGCCTGCCCAACATCGCCTTCGTGGGCCTGCGCGCGGGCGTCGGGCTCGACGTGCCGATCATCCCCCAGCGGCTGAGCCTCTTCGGCCGCTTCGGGATCATCCCCGTCTTCAGCTCGGGGGAGATCATCTCGAGCGCCTTCTTCCCCACCGGCTCGGCCTTCGGCCTCGAGGCGGACGCGGGGGTGGGGGTGCACCTGCTGCCCTTCCTCCAGGTGCGCGCGTCGTTCGAGTTCGCCCGCTACGGGCTGACCTTCGTCACCCAGCCGACCGATGCCTACGTGGCCACCGGCGCGGCAGACACGTACCTCGGCGGCAACGCGTCGCTGCGCTTGAGCTTCTGAAGGAACCGCAGGCTCAGCCGACGACGCGGTTGCGGCCGCTCTTCTTCGCCTTGTAGAGGTTGGCGTCGGCCAGCTTGATGAACTGGAGCGGCTCGGTCATCTCGCCGGTCAGGTCGGCCACGCCCACCGACAGCGTCACCTTGATGTCCTTGCCCTCGAAGGTGAAGCGGTGATCCTCGATCATCCGGCGGATCTTCTCTGCCAGCTTGCGGGTGTTCTCGCCGCCTGATTCGGGCATCACGTAGGCGAACTCTTCGCCGCCGTAGCGGGCGAAGCACTCTTCCTTGCGCACCCGCGGCTTGATCACCGCCGCCAGCTCACGCAGCACGTAGTCGCCGGCGAGGTGACCGTTGGTGTCGTTGATCACCTTGAAGTGATCGATGTCGATCATCATCAGCGAGAGCGACCGGTTGTAGCGGTGGCAGCGGCCCATCTCGCGCTCGATGAACTCGAGAAAGTAGCGCTTGTTGAAGATGGTGGTGAGGCCGTCGCAGATCGTCAGCGTGTAGATCTCTTCGTAGTACTGCTGCTCGATGTTCCCGCCCGAGAGGAACTTGAAGATCGCGCTGCCGATCTTCACCAGGTCGCCGGAGCGCAGCGGCTGCTCCTCGCGGATCTCCTCGTCGTTGAGGTACGTGCCGTTGGTCGAGCCGAGATCGTTGACGAAGAACTTGCCGTGGCGGTGCACCACCTGCGCGTGGCGGCGGCTGATGTTGTCCATGTCGCAGACGATGAAGTTCTTCTCGTCGCGGCCGACGGTGAACTCGTCTTCGTCCACCAGCGCGTACTTCTTGCCGAGAAAGGGGCCGGCGATCATGACCAGACAGCTCTCGCCGCTGACCTTCATGTCCTTGAGCTTCGAGATCTTGGTGACTCGCGTTTCAGGCCCGGGCATTTCGCGAACTTTGTAACACGCCGGCAGCTAGACTCATCGCCCCGTATGAAGCGACTCGCAGTGGCGGCCCTCGGCGCGGTGAGGGTGGTTGGATGTGTGAAACGTGTGGTCACGGTGCCCCCCGAGGCCTTCGTCACCCTCGGAGCGAAAAAGGCGAGCTATCGGGCCTGGTCGCGCGTGGAGGACCTGTGCGCCATCGACGCCACCCAGTTCACGCAAGAGCAGCAGGCCCTCGCGGCCCTCCTCGCCGAGTGGCTGGGCCAGACGTCCGCCCCGGCCGACGGCGCGTGGGACGACGAGCACCTCGCGCTGCTGGAAGAAGGGGTGCGCCAGCTGCCCGCGGCCCTCGGGCTCCAGCGGGAGTCGCTCGAGAAGGCCCAACACGTCGGCTGCCAGTTCACCGGCCTGGGCTCGGCGGCAGAACTCAACGCCCAGGCCACCCGCCGCGTCGACGAAGGGCCCTGGCTGGCCCAGCAGGTGAAGGCGCGCCTTTCGCTCGCGAAGTGGAAGGACGCGCGGCCGGGTCTGCAGCAGGCGGCGAAGGACGGCAACTGCTCGACGAAGATGAAGCCGCCGGCGCCGATCCTCTACTTCGCCGCCGAAGACGAGACCGCGAAGCTCGAGTGGCTCTTCTGTGATGGCGCGAAGGTCATCGCCTCGCCGGGTAACCCACCCGCCTTCCAGCCCGACCCCAACGCGAAGAAGACGAAGAAGGAGCCCGACCCGAAGACCTGGCTCGACGTCGCCGCGAAGTACCCGGCGCAGAGCGTTAGCCGCGCGCCGAAGCTCCCGAAGAAGCGGCCCGCCCGCGACGACGGCGCCGCGGAGCCCGAAGACAAGATCTAGACGGCAGCGCCGATGTGCGCGGCGGCCCAGCGGGCGATGCCGAAGATGGTCTCCTGCGGGTTGACGCCCAGCGACGTGGGGAGCACCGAGCCATCGACGACGTAGAGGTTGTCCATGGTGTGGAACTTGAGGTTCGGGTCCACCACCGAGGTGTGCGGGTCCTTCCCCATCCAGCAGCCGCCCATCTGGTGCGCGGTCAACACCTTCACCCGCAACGGCTCCCAGCGCGCGGCGTCGAGCTTGTCGATGTCCTCGACCTTCTCCATCACCACCGGGTCGAGGTGGAGCGTCTGCACCCGCTTCGCCCCCGCGGCGAACTGGAGCTTCGCCATCTCCTTGCACGCGGTGCGGAAGGCCTCCCACTGGGCGGGCTGGAAGTCGTAGGTGATCGAGTACTTCGAGCGCCCGCCGTCGCGCAGCCGCACGGTGCCGCCGGTCTCTTCGGGGAGCAGGCCGTCGACGGTGATCGCCAGCATCGCGTTCACGTAGGGCAAGCGCGAAAGCATGTTCTGCACGTCGATGCCGGTGCCGGTCGAGGTCCGCGCGCCGAGCAGCGGCTGCAGCGGAGGCACCTCGAGGAAGTAGCCCACCTGCCCCGGCCCGCGCTCGACGAAGTGGTGCGAGCTGACGCTCTGCGGCGCCCCCGCGAAGGCGTTCACCTCGAAGGGCATCTCGGCGAGCGTCGCGACCACCGGGTGGACCCAGGTGCGGGTGCCCACGCGGCCCTCGCCGTCGAGCCCGCTGCGCATCAGCAGCCCCGGCGAGTTGATCGCCCCGCCGCTCACCACCGTCAGCTTCGCCTTCACGGTGATCCGCACGCCCGTCGGCTGGTTCTTCACCGGGTCGAGCACCTCGGCCTGCACCGAGGTCACGCGGCGGCCGTTCCACTCGAGCTTCCGCGCCGAGACGTTGGCGTAGAGCTCGAGGCCCTTCTCCACCGCGTCCGGGAGCACGGTGACCAGCATCGACTGCTTGGCGTCGACCGGGCAGCCCAGGCCGCACACGCCGAGGTTCAGGCAGTTGTTCACGTTGCGGCGGATCAACGAGCGCTGGTAGCCGAGCTTGCCCAGGCCGTCCCAGAGCACCTTGTTGTTGGCGTTGATCATCTCCAGCGGCCACTCCGCGACGTGCAACCGCTTCTCGATGGCCTCCCAGTGAGGGGTCAGCGCGGCGGTGGAGAGCGTGTCGATGCCGAAACGATCGCGCCAGAGGTCGAGGATGCGCTGCGGGGTGCGGAAGCTCGAGCACCAGTTCACCGTGGTGCCGCCGCCGACGCTGCGGCCCTGGAAGATGTTGAGCGAGAGGTCGTCGGTGCCGCGGTCTCCGAGCTCCTGGTACAGGTTGGGGAACGCGCGGGCCTCGGTCATGTCGAACTCGCGGCGCGTGTGGTACCCGCCCTCCTCGAGCATCACCACGCGCTTGCCCTGTTTCACCAGCTCGTGCGCCGTCCACGCGCCACCGGCGCCGCTGCCGATCACGCACACGTCGCACTCGATCGTCTGGTCCTTCGTGAGCTCGTCGCCCGTGTAGATCCGTCCAGCGGTCATGGCGTCACCTCGGGCTCGACCCAGGTCCCATTGCCGACGGGCCGGGGCTCGTCGCCGCCCTTCCACACCGGGGCGTTCGGGTCGTGAATGCCCGGCAGCGGCCCGGGGTAGTGAACCGCGCCCCAGGTCTGCGGGTTGCCGTAATACCCGGCCATCGCCAGGCCGCGCAGCGCGAGATAGCCAGTGCGACGCAGGGGAATGCGGCTGTCGCGCCACTCGGCGAGCACCTCGTCCTGTTCCCGCGGCTCGAGCTGGGTGAACGGCGAGGTGCGGCCCCCGAAGAGGAACGTCGGGAGCGCGTTCTCGAAGAGCATCAGCAGCTGCTTGAGATCGGACTGCGTCACGTCTTCGGTCCTGGCGAGGATGCCGTCGCAGGCCAGCGCCGTCTGGAGCGACTCCGGGGTCGGGAACCCGTCTCTCGCGGGGATGAAGCGCTGCACCACCGCCCACACCACCGCGTACTCGGCGGCGTTGAGCACCTGCAGGCCAGCGGGCACCGCGACCTGCGCGCCCCGTCGGGTGGCGAGCCAGGTGCCACCTCCCAGCGCGAGCAGGAGCCCGCCAAACAAGCCCTTCTTCAGGACCCCACGTCTCGACTGCGATGCGCCCTTCGGGGGCAGGTACATCTTCATGGTGCGCGGGAAGCTACTTCACGTCGACGACCAGCGTCTTCCACTTCGCCCTGGCGAACTCGAGGAACTTCGGGGGGGCCTGGTCGAAGGCGGCGTCGGCCTTGAACTCGCCGCCCATGAACTCGTTCTCGCCCACCCGCTCCCGGGAGTCGCCGCGCAGGGCGTACTTGGTGGCGCCCTCGTACATCAGCAGCTTCACCTGGCGCGGCGAGACGTCGCTGCGGCACGCGAGGCGGTACACGAAGGAGATCTCCGGCTCACCGTCGTCGTCGAGATCGGTCACCTCGATCGACCCGTCGAGCAGCTCGAGGGTCAGGTCGAACTCGCAGCGCTCCACGAAGTCCTTCGCCCGCCAGACTTCCTTCTTGCCCACGGTGTGCACCACCAGCAGGTCGCGGCTTCGCTCGATGACGTCTTCTTCCTTCGTCCGGGTGCGTTCGGCGCTCAAGGTGAAGCGCACAGAATGCGCACCTGCCTTGTCGGAAAAGCGCAGCTCCTTCGAGCCACCAGTTCCGGGGACGATCTTCGCTTCGGGAGCCGCCGCCAGGCACAAGACGATCCATCGCCAAATCATGTGGGTGGTCTAGCATCGCACCCATGACCGGCCGAACGCTCGCGATGGTCCTTGCAGGCGGCGCAGGAACGCGCCTCGATCCACTCACCCGGGAGCGTGCGAAGCCCGCCGTGCCCTTCGGAGGGCGCTACCGCATCATCGACTTCTGCCTCTCGAACTTCGCCAACTCGGGCATCTACAAGATCAAGGTCCTGACCCAGTACAAGTCGGACTCGCTCAACAACCACATCTCGCGCACCTGGCGCATGTCGGCGTTCCTC
>JBBRUE010000518.1:0-5506 GCA_038248085.1 Myxococcales bacterium
ACCCAGGTGTACGAGGCCGGCGTGGGGTCGAGGGTCGGGCCCGCCGCCGCGTAGCGGACGAGCAGGGTGTGGGTGGCCTCGGTCAGCGCGCTGAAGGTCACCGGGGTGGGGCAGGCGGCATAGGCCGCTCCGTCGAGGCTGCACTGGTAGGTGGCGCCGCTGACGTTGCTCGAGAAGGTGAAGGTCGCAGTGTTGGCGTTGGTGATGAGCGCGGGGCCGGTCACGATGACGGTGTCGCCCACGACGTTGATGACCGTGGGGCGGCGCTGGCCGGCGCCCAGCGTGTCGGACTGGTAGACGATGGGCGTGTTGAGGCCCTGCGTCACGGCCACTGCGCCCTGCGTCGAGAGGTTGGCCTGGTTGGCGATGGCGCCCGGGGCGCCGGCGTCGATGGTGACGCGCAGCCGCGCCTCGAAGCTCCCGCCGATGGCGATGCTGCCGCCGGTGGTGGCGTTGGCGCCCGCGCCGAGGCGCAGGGTGACGGTGCGGCTGGCGCCCACGTACTCGCCCTGGTCGTCGCCGCTCGCGTCGGTCTTCACCCCGGTGACGCCGCCGCTGACGAGGTTGAGGCTGCCGGGCACGAAGGTGACGCCCACGGGCAGCGCGTCGGCGAGCGCCACGCCGGTGGCGGTGTCGGTGCCGGTGTTGGTGCCGGTGATCACGTACTCGAGGGTGTCGCCCGGCACGACGTCGCCGCCGTTCAAGTCAGTGACCGTCTTGGTGACGTTGAGGAACATCGGCTTGAGCGTCGACACCGAGGTGATGAAGGCGCCGTGAATGAAGAAGTCGCCGGTGGAGGTCGCGGCCAGCGGGGCCGAGGTCTGGTTGGGCGAGAGCTGGGCGGTGACGTCGAACACGTCGAGGTCGAAGCCCGTCACCGAGCCCACGCCGCCCGTCAGCTGCGGGAGATCGCCCAGGTTGGTGACCGCCACGCCCAGCGTGCTGCGCGTGCCGTTGAGCGCGTTGTTCACCGGGTTGAGCGCGTTGGTCACCGCGGTGCCGTTGAAGGTGAAGCTCTCGCCGGGGATCGTGAGGTCGCCTTCGTAGGCGATGATGCCCAGCTTCCCGTCGAAGCCCGCGTCCGGCACGAGGAAGCCGGTCAGCGTCACGTTGGCCGAGTTGGTGGTGTCGACCTGGTCGAAGCCGTCGAAGAGCGTGATGTTGCGCGGGGGCATGCTGTCGAGCCGGTAGAAGACGACCATCGACCAGGCCGAGAAGTAGGTGTTGTCGTTGAGGTTGACCGGGTTGAGCGAGTCGATGCCCGCCACCCGGTAGGCACCCACGCCGTTGCCCTGCACCAGCGCGGTGATGTCGGCCGAGGCCTGGTAGCTCGCGCTGACCACCGGGTACGTCACGTCGGCGGTGATGTTGCTGGTGAAGCCGCCCTGTCGATCGAGCGTCACCGCGGTGTCGAGGGTGCCCTTCGCCGCCCAGTAGAGCCGCGCGTACGTGACCGTCGCGCCCGCAGGCAGCGTCAGCACCGACGTGGTGCGCGACTGGGCGAGGGTGACGGTGTTGTTCGCCTGCGCCTGGCCAATGGACGGGGCATCGGCCCGCCACAAGATGTCGCCGCTCGTGTCGCCGAGGCTGTTGCCGCAGGTACCGACGGCGCCCACCAGGGGCACGACCGGCGCGTTGCCGCAGTCGTAGGTGTTGGTGTTGCCGAGCAGCACGAAGTCGCCGCGCTGGTCCACGCTGTAGCGCACCGTCTGGGCTGCGAAGACAGAGGTCGAGACGACGACAGCGGTGAGCAGAAGAGCGCGGGGGGAGAACACGCGACTCCACTAAGCAATCGCGGAACCACCTATTTCTCTTGGAATCACAGTGGGTTGCTCTTTCCGTACACGTTGCGATATGCATCGTCATGATGCAGAAGGATACGCTTCCGGCCTCCTCGATTCTGGTGGTCGACGACGACGAGGCGATCGCCCGCCTGGTGGGGACCTACCTGCGGCGCTCGGGTTACGCGGCCGACTGGACGACGGATGCCGCCGGCGCGATCGAGGCGGTGCGCCGGCAGTCGTACGATCTGCTGATCACCGACTATCAGCTGGTGGGGCTGACGGGCCTCGAGCTGGCCCAGCAGCTCCAACGTGAGCTGCGTCGCCGCATTCCCGTGGTGGTGATGACCGCGCACGGTCACCTCGACGCCGCGGTCGCGACGCTCCGTGCAGGGGCCGCCGACTTCCTCACCAAGCCGTTCGAGCTCTCGGTGCTGGGCCTGGTGGTGACCCGGGCCCTGGCCCATCACCTCACGGCCCTCGAGCTCGAGGCGCTGCGCACCGAGGTCCGCCGGGCGGGCGAGTCGTTCGGGATCCTCGGCGAGCACCCCAGCATCGTGACGCTGCGCAAACACATCGAGCGCATGGCGCAGGTCGACGGCGCGGTGCTGATCACCGGCGAGAGCGGCACCGGCAAGGAGCTCGTCGCGCGCGCCCTGCACGCTGCCGGGCCGCGTCGCGACGGACCGATGGTGGCGATCAACTGCGGGGCCCTGCCGGCGACGCTGCTCGAGTCAGAGCTCTTCGGTCACGTGAAGGGCGCCTTCACCGACGCGCGGAGCGATCGCCTCGGCCTGTTCCGCGAGGCCGACGGGGGCACGCTGCTGCTCGACGAGATCGGTGAGCTGCCGATGCCCTTGCAGTCTGCGCTGCTGCGCGTGCTGCAGGAGCGCATGGTGCGGCCGCTGGGCGCCAACCGGGAGCTCAAGGTCGACGTGCGGGTGGTCGCCGCGACCAACCGCGATCTGCACGCCGCCGCGGAGGCCGGCACCTTCCGCCAGGACCTGCTCTTCCGCCTCGACGTGCTGCGCCTCGACGTGCCGCCGTTGCGAGAGCGGGGAGACGACGTGCTGTCGCTGCTGCGGCACTTCGTGTCGCTCGCGGCCGCCCGCAACGGCAAGCAGATCACCGCGTTCTCCCCCGAGGCCACTGAGCTGCTGAGCCGCTACCGGTGGCCGGGCAACGTGCGCGAACTGCAGAACGTCGTCGAGCGCGCGGTGCTGGCCTGCGACGGCAATCGCATCGAGACCTGGCACCTGCCGCAGTCGCTCAGTGCGCGGCCGATCCCCCAGCTGCGTGACGGCTGGCCGCTGGTGAGCCTCGAAGAGCTCGAGCGCCGGCACATCGAGCACGTGCTCGGCGCGGTGGGTGGCAGCCGACAGCGGGCGGCTGACCTGCTGGGCATCGATCGCGTCACCCTCTACCGCAAGCTCAAGCGCCGGTTGCCCCCGGCCCCGAAAAAGGGAGCAGGGCGGTGAGTTCAGTCAGCTCCGGGTGAACCGATCCTCCGTGGGCCGTGCGCCGGCCTGGCGCTTCACCCGGCCGTTCGCCGCGAGGTGCCGCAGCACGAGGAACACCGTCTCGGCGCCGTCTTCCCCGATGGCCTCGGCGATCTGCGCCACCGAGCGCGGGGTGGCGTCGAGCGCGCCCATCACCTTGTGCTGCACGGCGAGCACCGCCTCGGCGGCCTTCTTCCCCGCCTCGACCCCGGGCTGGTGGTACGCGTTCACGTTGATCAGCGACCCGTACAACCCCACCGTCCGCTCGAAGAGCGCGATCATCGCCCCCAACGTCCGTGCGCTGACCTCGGGAATGGTCAGGGTGATCGACTCGCGCCCCTTCTCCGCCAGGGCCGCGCGGGTGCCGAGCAGGAAGCCCTGGAGGTAGTCACCCGCGGTCACGCCCGGCTCGACCTCGAAGGGCGGGCCCCCGCGGTCCTTGAGCACCTCGATGAACAGCACGAAGTGATTGGGCACGCCGTCGCGCAGCTGCTGCACGTAGGCGTGCTGATCGGTCGAGCCCTTGTTCCCGTAGACCGACAGGCCCTGCTCGACGACCTTGCCGTCGAGGTCCTTCTCTTTCCCCAGCGACTCCATCACCAGCTGCTGGAGGTAGCGGCTCATCAGCAGCAGCCGGTCCTTGTAGGGGAGCACCACCAGGTCCTTCGCGCCGGTGCCGCGGCCGCCGCGATGCCACATCAGCGCGAGCAGCGCGGCGGGGTTCTTCATCGGGTCGCGCAGGCGCGTCGCCTGGTCCATCTCCTTCGCGCCGGCGAGCAGGGCGTCGATGTCGAGCCCCTGCAGCGCCGCGGGGAGCAGGCCCACCGCCGAGGTCTCGGAGGTGCGCCCGCCGACCCAGTCCCACATCGGGAAGCGCGCCAGCCACTGGGCCGCGGCGCGCTCGAGCTCGCTGCCCGCGCCGGTCACCGCCACCGCGTGCTTGCTGAAGTCGAGCCCCGCGCGGGTGAAGGCGGCCTGGGCCTCGAGCATGCCGTTGCGCGTCTCCTTGGTGCCCCCCGACTTCGAGATCACCAGCACCAGCGTCTCCTTGAGCGCCCCCGCGAGGTGTCCCAGCACGCGGTCGAAGCCGTCGGGGTCGGTGTTGTCGAAGAAGTGCGGCGTCAACTTGTCGGCCCCGGTGCCCAGCGCGTCGGCGGCGAGCTGCGGACCGAGCGCCGAGCCGCCGATGCCGATGATCAACAGCCGGGTGAAGCGCGCCACGCCCGCAGGCGCGATGCGGCCGGCGTGTACGTCGGCGGTGAAGGCCTTCACGCGCGAGAGCGCATCGTCGATCGCCGCCGCGTCTTCGGGTGGGGCGAGCTCCGGCGCGCGCAGCCAGTAGTGCCCCACCTTTCTCTTCTCATCAGGGTTGGCGATGGCGCCCTTCTCGAGCGCCTCCATCGCGTCGAACGCCCGCGTCATCGGCGCGGCCATCGACCCCACCCAATCAGGGGGGAAGTTCATCTTCGAGACATCCAGCGTGAGGCCCAACCCCTCCACCACGCACAACAGCTCCTCGTATCGCTTCCAGCTGGCGTTCATGGCGCGGAGTGTCGCCGCTTTGCATGGGCGCTGCACCACTGCTCCACTACAGTGAGATCCTCATGGAGGTCCTGGTCTTTCCCAGCGAGGAGGCGCTTCAGGTCGCGATGCGGTCGGGCCTCGTGCCCTCCGACGTGCAGCGGCAGCCGGCGCAGGTGGCGTTCTCCAGCGAAGGCGCGGTGGAGATCGCCGCCCCCGTGACCGCGAAGGTGAAGAAGGCGCTCGCCGCCGCCGGGGTCCTCGTCCGCGAGACGCAGGCCGCGCTCGTTGTGGTCTCGTGCTGGGCGGAGGCCCTGGTGCCCCGCCGCGTGGGCGAACCCGCGGGCGCGCTGCAGCAGGTGCTCTTCACGGTCGAGGGCCAGCGCTCGCTGCTCGAGCTCTCGGGGGAACTGCTGCGCCTGGGCTGCGATCGCCAGGAGTTCTCGATGGTGAAGTCGCCGCACGCCCACGCGCTGGTGAAGGTGGTCGACCCGCCGTGGTTCGTGCTCTCGCGCGCGCTCGATCACCTCGACGGCCTGCGCGCCTTCGTACCCACCGCGCCCGGCCAGGAGCGCCTGTGGACCGAGGTGGCCTGGGCGCACCCGCTCCACGCCGCGCTCGAGGCCCCCGACGACGGCCTGGTGCTGATGACCCGCGAGGGGCCCTGGTGGCGGCTCTCCGAGGGCGAGTGGATCGACGTCGACC
>JBBRUE010000519.1:0-5500 GCA_038248085.1 Myxococcales bacterium
AACAGTAACTTCGTCAATCTCTCAATCACGCCCAAGAACCTGACGTAGCCGCAGCCCCTTTCTTCCGGCGGCTGCGGCTACGTCAGGTCCCAAGCGCAGGAATGGGGCGCCCGGCGCCCCTCAGCGCACCAACTCACACAACGAGGGCAGCGCCTTCGCCAGCGCCGGTCCCGGGTGCAGCAGCGCCTTCGTCGGCACCGTCACCCACTTCGCCTTCTTCAGCGGCCCGAGGTTCTGCATCGCCTCGCGCCCCTCGCGCACGTCGGAGGCGTCGATGATCACGTCGGGCACCAGCATCACCGCCTTCTCCATCGAGTAGGCCGGGTAGGCGGTCGGCGCCTTCTCCGCCGCGTTGCGTGCGCCGCAGTCGGTGAGGAGCTCGTGCGAGAAACTACCCGGCCCCGCCACCACCAACGGCGAGAAGCCGTAGACGAAGAGCACCCGCTTCGGCGCCTTCACCTTCACCGAGCGCGCGAGCGTCCGCGCCGCGACGAGCTCGCTCACCAGGGCCTTCGCTTCGGCGTCCTTCCCGAGCGCGTGGCCGAGCTCGGTCATCGCGACCACGACGTCGTCCACCGTGGTCAGCGGCAACGCGAGCACCGAGATGCCGAGCCGCGCCATCGTCTCGACCGGCTTCTGATTGCCGGGGGACTTCTGGACGACCACCAACTGCGGCTTGAGCGCGACGATCGTCTCCACCGAGATGTCGGTGAAGCCGCCCGCCTTCGGGAGCGACGCGACTTCAGGGAAGTCACAGAACCGCGAGACCGCGATGAGGGCGTCTTTCGCGCCGAGCGCGAGGACCGTCTCGGTCAGCGAGGGCGCGAGGGTGATCACCCGCGTCGCAGGGGAGGGCGGTGGTGGGCCCAACCACTGCGCGGGAGAGGCGGCGAGGACCATCAGGCTGATCAGCATCATGAACTGGCCCCTCTCCCCAACCCTCTCCCCCGTTGGGGGCGAGGGCGTCATCGGGCCGAGATGTCCAACACGTTGACCACCAAGCACTCACCCCTCTCCCCGAGGGCGCCTCGTTCAGCGTGCCGAGATGTCAGACACGTTGGCCACGCCCGAGGTCGCGCTCACCGGGCACACGTTCAACGCCGTGCCCAGCCCCCGCACCTCGGTGACGCCGGCATCACCCACCGCCAGCACCACCACCCGTCCACCGTTCTGATCCGACACCACCACCTGCTGGCCCGACACCGCGAACCGGCCCGGCAGCATCGGCATGAAGCCCGCGTCGAGATCCGCCGTGCCCGAGGCGTTCCACACGCCCGCCAGCCGCGTGTCCGTCGCGTCGAGGGCCACCACGCTCGCGGCCACCACCGACTCCACCGAGAACGTCGCCGAGTAGTTGATGAGCCCACCGCACGAGACGATCAACCGATCGCCCATCGGCGCGAGCCACTGCGGGTTCAGGCAGTCCGCCCCGCCGAGGTCGATCACCGTCACCGCGTCGTTCGCCGGGTTCACCTTCGCCACCAGGCCCGGGCCTTCCGGCGCGTAGGTGTCGGGGTTCAGGTTGTTGAGCACCACGTACACCTGGCCGCCCTTCGCCGTGACCGCCCACGGGCGCGCCACCGGGGCACCTCCGTCGAAGGCCTTCAGGTCGAGCCCCTTGAACGACACCCGCCCGGCGAGCGTCGGCACCGCGGGGTTGGTGACGTCCACCTTCGCCAGCTCCTGGCCCGCGTCGGCCGCCTCGGCGCCGTAGCCGCCGTACAGCGGCACGTAGAGCATCGTGCCGACCTTCACCACGCCCTGCGGGAAGGTGTTCATCCCGAACGGGAGCTCCGCGACCGCGCCGAGCACCAGCGTGCCCTCGACGCCCGCGTCGAGCGTCGTCACCCCGGCATCGACGCCTTCCTGCAGCACCAGCAACGTCCCCGAACCCGCGTTGATCACGTACACGTACGGCCGCGCCACGAGCACCTGGTTGGGCACCGCGCCGGTCGCCGAGAAGCGCCGCGTCTGCGCGTACGCCCCGCCCGCCGCCGGGAGCGCCGCGTACAGCCGGCGGTCCGTGCCGTCGGCCACCAGCAACGTCGCGTCGAGGCGGGCGAGCGCCGCGGGGTTGCTGCCCACGTCCGACAGCGGGCCCTTCACGCCCGAGGCGGGGTCGAAGCCGACGACCTGGCCGCTCCAGTAGCAGGCCGCGATGGCCGGGTAGTCACACACGCCGGCGAGGCACTTCTGGCCCTGCGCACAGGTCGTTCCGCACGTGCCACAGTTCGCCACGTCGCTCGTCGCGTCGACGCACGAGGCGCCGCACCGCGTCGAGCCCGTGCTGCAGCTCGCCTGGCAGCGGCCGACCTCGCACACCTGGCCCGTGGCGCACTGCACGCCACACTGGCCGCAGTTCTTCACGTCGTAGTCGGTGACTACGCAGTTGCCTTCGCAGGTCACGGTGCCCGGGCGGCACGCACAGACGCTGGCGTTGCAGTCCTTCTCGGCGCCGCACGCGCTCCCGCAGGCGCCGCAGTTGCGACGGTCGGAGGTGGAGTCGATGCAGCCCGTGCCGCAGGGCGACGTGCCCGGCTTGCACACCACGCCGGTCGGCGGACACGCCGTCAACACCACCACCGCACCCAGGGCCAACCACGTCAGCTGCTTCATCGAGTACTCCTCACGAGGGGTCGACGCGGTTAACGCGTCGCTACTGCTGAGTCACGAACTGCGGGCTTCGGCTCCCACGCAAAGCCCACCGTCACGAAGAACGCGCGCGGGGGCAGGGGGTAGCCGTCCAGGTCTTGCGTCTGGACGTCGAGGACGTTCTTCAATTCCGCGCTGACGGTGATTTGCGGGTTCTTCCACGGCATCACGGTGACGCCGACGTTGACGAAGGCGCGGTCGGGCAGCACCAGCGTCTCGGTGCGGTTGGTGAACTGCGACGACTGGAAGAGCACCTCCGCCCGCGCCCGCAGCCACTCGGGGCCACCGCTCACCCGCGCGTGCACCCGGTGGTGGGGACGGAAGGGGAGCGACTTGAGGTAGTAGCGCGGGTCGTCCTTGAGGTTCTGCGTGTCGAGGTAGGTGTAGCTCGCCGTCGCCTCGAGCCACTGCCACGGCCGCACCGCGCCTTCCACCTCGAGCCCCGCCACGCGCGCGGCCGCGAAGTTGTACGGGCGGGCGAGGTTCGGCGGGTAGTACTCGTAGCTGATCAGGTCCTCGTACAGCGAGAGGAAGCCCGTCGCCGAGAGCCGGCCCTTCTCGTGCGTCCACGCCGCGCCGACGTCACCCACCAGCGCGCGCTCGGGCCGGAGCTCGGCGTTGGGCAGCAAGGTCCCCTGCACCACGTAGAGCTCGGTGAAGGCCGGGGGGCGGCTGGCCTGACCCGCATTCGCGCGCACCGAGAACCCCCGCGGCAGCTCGACGACCGCCCCGAGCTTCGGCGAGAAGACGACGAAGCGCCCCGCGACGTCGACCCGCGCGCTGCCGTTGACCGCGAGCGCGCCGTCGAAGAAGAGCACCTCATCAGCGGCCATCGCGGCGAAGCGCCCCCACGCGGGGTTGGTGTGGGACGGCTCGCGCAGCCAGTCACCGCCACCAGACACCAGCGCGGTGACGCCGTGCCGGCCCGCGAAGAGGCGCGAATAGACCGCCTCCACGGCCGCCGAGGCCTCGAGCTGCCGGTAGGTGCCCGCGCCGAAGAAGGTGCCGCTGAGGGTGGTGTCGTCGAGCCGGGCGAAGGCCAGCGTCGACAGCGTGCCGCCCGACTCGAGGCTCGTCTGCGTGCGCGCCGAGAAGGTGCCGCGCCCGGTGGACTGGGTGGCGGAGTTCGACGGGTTCTGCACCGGCCCCGCCAGCCCGCGCGCCTCGACGGTGCCCTCGCCGAGGAGGTCGAGCTGCGTGTCCCCGAGGCGCCGGCGGAACCGCGCCAGGCCACCGCCCTGCAGCGCGCCGTTGTTGGCCCGGGTCATCGTGCTGAGCGCGTTGCCAGCGATGGAGGGCTGGTCGTCGTAGCGGAAGTCGAAGGTGCCTTCGCTGCGCAGCCCGTGGAGCAGGAGCAGCCCGTCGCCCCCGAGCAGCGAGGCGGTGCCGCCGGCCGAGAGCTGCGTGGTGGCGAAGCTGCCCTGGGTGAAGTCGGCGAAGACGCGCGCGTGGCCATCAGGGGCGCGGGTGACGAGGTTCACCACCCCACCCATCGCGCCGGGGCCGTAGCGGGCCGAGCCGCCGCCGCGAAGCACCTCGATGCGCTCGAGCGCCGCCACCGGAATGCGGGACAGGTCGACCGCCGCCCCCGGGCCTGCGAGGGGCACGCCGTCGAGCAGCACCAGCACCGCGTTGGGCGCCGCGCCCCGCAGCGAGAGCGTCTTGCGCTGGCCAGCGCCGCCGGAGTCCTGCACCACGGTGCCCGGGGTCGTGCTCAGCAGCTCGCTGGCGTCCTTCGCTTCGGCGCGGGCGGCCGTGGCATCGCGGGTGGTGAGCGTCGCCGACGGGTCACGCACGCTGGGCGAGGAGGGGAGCGGCTCGGCGAGGGCCTCGGGCATCGGCACGTCGACCACGGGCAGTTCGGTGACGCCGGCGTCGAGGCCGAGCACCACTGCGAGCAGAAGAAAGGCCGGACCCATGCTGCTGCCCTCGTCTCTCTTTTCGCGAAGAGAGAGGACCGCGGAGCTCGATGGCGCTCCGCACTGACAGGCAGGTTTCCTGGCTCCCGGGCTTCTCCGTGTCGCTCACCTTCCCGGAACCTTGCGGGGTTCCAGTGGTACTCCGAGCTTCACGGGCCCCGTCGTTCTCGGCGGAGCTTCCCGGTCACAGTGGCGCGACCGCGCCGGATTCTCACCGGCTTCCCTTATGACCTGTCAGCGGGGTCGCTTGTACGGGCCGGAGGTCCGCGGCGTCAATGAGTCAGCGACTGACAGACGATGGTGGGGCGTGATGGGAGCCATCAAGGCTGCCTGTTGCTATTCCCGGCAGGACAGCCCGCCGACCACCGGCTCGAGCGCACGCCCATCGTCACGCGCGTGGGGAGGGCACAGGCCGAACAACCGCTCCACCGTCGGCCGCAGGTCGCGCTGCTCGGCCCGCGGCGCAGCGCCTCCGCGCACCACCGGGCCGACCGCCGCGATGAACGTCTCGCCGCTCCCGCGGTCGAAGAAGCCGTGCTCGCGCCAGTCGCCGTGGCCGCGCCCGTGGTCCGACGAGAGCAGCACCGTCGTCACCGCGCGCTCGGCTTCCGGCAACGCGGCGACCCAGCGCAGCACCTCGAGCACGTGCGCGTCGGTGGCCTCGAGCGCCTGCTCGTACTCCGCGCGCTGCCCCTCGTGTGCGTACTCATCGGTGTCGAGGAAGGCGACGTGCAGAAAGCGCGGGTGGTGCGCCTCCCAATACGCCCGCGCCCGCGCGAAGGTCTCGTCGTCGAAGCGCGCGTTGCGCCACGGGGGCCCGCCCGCGCGCGGCGGCCCGTCGTCGGGCGCGTCGACGAACACCGTGCCCTCGTGGGAGGCGGCCGCCCGCTTGAGCCGCGACCACGACGCGAAGACCGCGACGTCTTCCG
>JBBRUE010000520.1:0-5497 GCA_038248085.1 Myxococcales bacterium
CTGCTGTCCGACTACCTCGACGGTGAGCTCGAGGCGACGGCGCGCGGCCGGGTCGAGGCACACCTCGCCGGCTGTGAGGCGTGCACGAAGTTCGGCGGGGAGTTCGGAGCGGTGGTCGGTGCGCTGCGCAAGCAGCTCACGTCGTCGGAAGCGCCGGGCGCGGCCGAGCTGCCGCCGGGGCGCTGAGGTTCAGGACGCGGCGGCGAGCGGCTCGGGCTCGTCGGCGTTCGGGTCGGCCAGCCGGGCGATCTTGCGCAGGAAGGTCGGGTCGAACGGCTTGACCTCGTAGTCGTCGGCGCCGAGCGCGAGGCAGGTGTGGCGCATGAACTGGTCCTCGACCGCCGAGAGGATGACCACCTTCATGTGGCGGGTCTCCGGGTCTTTCTTGAGGAGCGCCAGCAGGTCGCGGCCGTCGATGCGCTGGTGCACGTCGAGGAGGATGACGTCGGGGCGCAGGCGCCGCGCGAGGGTCACCACGTCGGAGTCGGTGTCGCCGTAAGCCTCGAGACCGATCCGCCGGGCCTCGCGGGAAAGGGCGGAGACGAGCATCGGCTCATCGTCGGAGATCAGCACGGTGGGCTTGCGGGCAGTCATGGAGCGAGAGCCGAAGCAACCCGCGATCCATCGCCCGGGAGGTGCGGTTTCAACCCCTTCGGAGGGCGGACCCGGGGTCAGCCCGGAAGAGCGGGTCAGCCGCAGCCCACTGGTCAGACTGCGGGGCCGCGGTCGTCCTGATCCGCACGGTCAGCGGGAAGTTGCGTTGACACCGCGAGGGCCATTCGATACGTGGCCGTCGTCGTCACACCGGGGAGTGGCTCAGCCTGGTAGAGCACTTGGTTCGGGACCAAGGGGTCGCAGGTTCAAATCCTGTCTCCCCGACTGGTGAAAGCCCTCGGAGTTGTTGGAGAAATCCACCGACTCCGGGGGCTTTGTTTTGCCCTTCGAGCGGTTCCGCACCACCGGCGCACCATGCGGGGTGTTTTCCGCACCATCGGTCTCCGAATCTTCGAAGGACAACCGCTCGACCGACTCGCGGAGATCCTCGATGTCGAGGTGACCGTAGACGTCGGAGGTGATGCGCACGTCCGAGTGGCCGACGAGCCTCGAGGCGTGGGCCAGTGAGGCACCGGCCTTCATCAGCAACGTCACGGTCGTATGGCGAAGCGAATGGAAGACGATGTGGCGCGGCTTCGCGGAGGGCCAGAGCTTGAAGGTGCACTCCGGGCAGCGCTTGGCGTCGGCCGTGCGGCTGTCCTCGCGATGTCCACAACGCCGGCACTTGAGGATCCACCCGTCGACGAGGCCCGCCCGATTCATGGCGCCGCGGAGGATTCGCTGAAGCTTGATGTCCTTCGCGTGCATCGAGCCGTCTTCGCGGGGGAAGACCAGCTCGCTCGGGCTCTTCTTCATGGCGTCGACGAGGTAGCGCCTCAGCTCGGAGTGCAGGGGCACGACGCGCGGCTTCCCGCTCTTGGTGGTGTTCGCCTCCCAGCTCCGCGTCACGGTGATGGTGCCGCCGGGGAGATCGACGTCGCGCTTCTGCAGGGCGATCAACTCGCCGCGACGCATGCCCGTGTAGACCGCGGTGGCGAAGAGGTTTTGCCACTCGGGCGCGACCTCGGGCAGCACCACGCGGACCTCTTCGGGGAGCAGGTATGACGGGGCGCTGCGGGGCACTTTGCGGCGCGTGACAGCCTTCGCGGGATTCGAGCCGAACCAGAGCCCGTGCTTCTCGGCCAGTGAAAACAGGCGGTGGATGAACCCTCGTACGTGGTTGAGCGACTTCGGCGCGAGGACGTCAGCCTTCTTGCTCAGTAGTTCTTCGATTCGCGCGGTGGTGACGTCGGCCAGGGGCAGCGAGTCGAACGAAGGACGCAGGTGCTTCTCCATCGTCATCTTGTGGAACTGGGTGCGGAGGTGTTTCCCGTCGTTCTCCCAGTACCAGGTGAAGAGTTCGCCGAACGTCATTCGCACGGGCTCCCGCATGGGAGTCAGACCCGCGCGCTGGTACGCCCCCCGGCTCTCCAGCCCCAGCGCGTAGTTCGTCGCCTGGAGCTTCGTCGGGAAGTCGGTCCGCTCCTGTCTCCAGCGCCCGGCGCCGTCTCGCCACTTCACTACCCACGCACCATCACGCTTGAAGATTGAAGGCATGTCGACCTCAACGGACTAACGGTTGTTGTTCGGACCGCGCTTCAAGGACTCGACGTGCAGCTTGATGGCCCGCGAAGAGAAACGGAGCGCCGCGCCAAAGCGAACGCAGGGGAGCCGGCCCGCCTCGGCCTCCTTGTAAACCCAGCTCTCCGACATCGAGAGGTACTGCGCCACGTCGCCGACCTTCCAGAGAACGTCCGAGATGCTGACCATCATTGCCTCGTTGTGCTGCGAGTTGACGACACTTCGATTCAACCGTTATTTATTCTTGGGTCCGCCTCGGGCAGGGATTTTTGCCGTCGGCGTCCCCAGGTCTTCGGCCTGCCTCCTCAGCGGGAGGGCCTGCTCCATCATCTCCATGCTGGCCCACTCGCGCGCGCTCATGCGCGTTCGCTTCAGGTGTTGGGCAAGCCGCTCCTCGAACTCAGGCCGCAGGTCGAAGACGCGGGCGAACCGGAGTTCCTCGTTGAGTACGGTGGTGAACTCCTTGCCGCTGCGCTCAGCGAGCATCGCCACGTGGAACCGATTCGGCCCGGAGATGTTGATCGACCCGGCGTGGAAGGTGCGGTCGAGCTCAGGGGGCTTTCCCTCTGGGGGCCAGGGTACCTTCGGCAGACGCATGCATGCCTCCCAGATGACCGCCTTGAATTCGTCGCGGAGCGTCGAGCGATTGCGTCGGAGCTTGTCCTCCATCAGGGCGAGCAGAAACGGCTGCAGGCCCGCCGTGCGGGCGAACTCCAACTCCTGGTTGAAGACGTAGCCCCATGGGAGCCCGAGTCGACCCGCCTCCGCAGTGAGGTGAAGGTGGTTGTGCATCTCGACGCGGACGGTCTGGAGCTTCGTGGACTCGGGTTTAGGCGTTCGGGGCATAGGGGGCTAGCGCGGGTGAGGCGAGAGAACTATATATGTGCTCGCTGGCGGCATCAAGCCCCAGCACTCCGGAGGTGCGCATGGTCGAGTCCGTGGAGCAACGAGAGAGCGTGCTGCAGTTGTCGTTGGAGCAGTTGGACCCGAACCCCTGGCAGCCGCGCCGCAGCATGGACGCGGACGAGCTTGCGACGCTGGCCGCGTCGATCAGCGAGCAAGGCCTGCTGCAGCCGATCGTCGTGCAGCCGCTCGAAGGCGGCCGCTACGTGATCGTCGCGGGCCACCGACGCGTCGCCGCCTACGAGAAGCTGCAGGAAGCAGATGGCGCGAAGTGGGGCCGAATCCCGGCGCTGGTCCGCACCGGGCTCGACGACGCGAAGCTCGCCGCCCTCGCTTACACCGAGAACGTGGCGCGCTCGGCACTGACGCCGGTGGAGGAGGGCAGGGCGCTCCAGGCAATGGTGGAGAACGGGCTCGCCCAGACCAACGAGGACATCGCCGCGCTGGTGCAGCAGCCGGTCGCCCGCATCAAGCGCCTCCGTCGTCTCGTCAGCGGCCCGCGCGTCATTCGCGATGCGGTCGACGCGGGCTTCATGGTGACGCTCGGCACCGACGCTGACGGCACCGAGCGACGCGAGCTCCGGAAGCTGGAGCTGAACTCCGCGCTCTGCTTCGTCCGGCTCCACGAGGCCTTCAAGCTGGCCGCCCCGAAGAAGGCCGACGAGCGCATCGACCGCGTCATCCGCAAGGCGCTCGCCGGCAACTGGTCCGTCCGCCGCTGCGAGACCTTCGTCGAGGCCACCATCGCCGGGCGCGAGCCGGAGCCCGTCATCGACTCGGCTCCCGTCCAGGCGGCGCTCTTCACCGAGACGAAGAAGCGCTTCGTGGTCGACCTCTCCCTGGCGGCCTCCGCCTCCGCGGAGCAGCTCGCTGAAGTGCGCGCGGCCTTCGAGCGGGCGCTGGCCGCGGGGCCGGGCCAACGTTGACCCCGGGCCTTCACAGCTCCCTGATTCCTTCCCTTGTTCGCCGCCTTCCCGGTGCAGGCAGCGGCGTAGGCAGGGCAGCAGGGTGCGCGTAGGCAGCCTTCCCCTCGGAAGCGGGCGGCGACGCTCCCTGCTCTGGCCCCTTGAGCGTCGAGGCGTTCGATTCCCGACCCCACTCCCCCAACGACTGAAAACACAGGGAGGGTAGTGGGGTCTGGAATCTCACTGAAAAATTGAGGGCCAGAGCAGGGAGAGGAGGAGAGAAATGGTGAGTTTCAGAATGGTGAATGGAATTCAAAAGAGGGATTGAGAATGGCAACCATCATTACTGAGAGAGATAGAAATTTGTGTGGGGTATTGGGGGAAATGAAGTGGATAGATGGGGCGCGGGCCGAGCGGTTGTTGCCGGGGCGGGCGGGGGCGGAGGTGCGGAGCGCGTTGGACAGGATGACGAAGGGTCAGCGGCAGCTGTTCCGGAAGGAGCGGTGGATGTCGCGGCGGGGGATGGAGCCGGCGTATTGCCTGACGGACGCGGGGTATCAGGAGGCGTGTCAGCTGCTGGAGCGGGAGCTGGAGCCGCCACCGCGGGAGTTCAACGCGGCGGGAATGGAGCACCACTTCGGCGTGGTGGACCTCTACCTGGGGCTGCTCACGCACGGGCTGCCGGCCGAGCTGGCGCGTCGACGGCTGCACGCAGGGATGGACCCATCGATGCGACGCAAACTGCTGCAGGACGTTTTCGCCCGCGCCGCACACCCGAGCTGGCGGTGGACGATGGCCGCCAACGAGTCGAGGCTGCCGTGGCGGCAGTTGGTGGCGGCGGGCAGTCCACTGCAGGAGCGCTACCTCCAGCCCGACGCGGTGCTGGAGGTGCCGCGCCACTCGAAGCGCTCCTTCATCGAGTTCGAGACCGGCGCCCACACAATCCAGCCGGTGGGCCCGAACAAGCCCAACGCGACGATGGCCAAGCTGAAGCGCTACGGCGACTTCATCACCGGCCTGGCCAAGGTGGAGCCGCGCACCACCTGGTACGCGGCGAAGTACCCTGACGGACTCAAGCCCGAGCTGGTGCTGGTGGAGCCGAGCGATCGCCGGGTCGCCCACGTGCAGCAGGTCGTCACCCTGTGGGCGCGGGAGCGGTACCTGGGCAAGGAGCCCTTCAAGGTCAGGGTGCTGACGCCGGAGAATACGGTGGCGCGCTACCTCACCTACCTCGACGTCGCCCCTGCACCGCGGACGAGAGCCACGGCCCTCAGCGAGCGTGAGGCCGCGGCTCTCGTCGAGTACCTCGAGGGCGTGAAGCGGCTCGCTGCTCACCGAGCACTCCCCCACCAGCCCCTGCCGAGGGAGCAGTCGGTGGCCGGCTTGATGAAACGACTGATGAACGGATGAAGGAGAGCGTCATGGACGAAGCAATGAGGATTGCGATTGGCCGCATCTTCGCGCGCGAGTGCGACGTGCTGGAGTCGTGGGGGCTCGACGGCCCGCTCCCCCAG
>JBBRUE010000521.1:0-5495 GCA_038248085.1 Myxococcales bacterium
GCCCGACGTGCCCAGCCACAACAACTCCTCGATGAGCGCGACCGACGCGTACGGCCCCGGGAGCAACCAGTTGAGGGCGTACGAGAGCAGCGTCAACCCGAGGTTGGCCGCGAACGCCGCGACGATCAGCGTCGCCGCAGAAGAAGCCCGGGCAGGATCGGTCACGCGCATCCCGAGAGGACACACGACACCGCCACCGCGTGCAGATCTTTGGATACAAGGCGCTGGATGCAGGCCTTCCACGACGCCATCGCCCGCGACTTCCCCGCCGACTTCGCCTCGAAGGAGCCGGCCGACCTCGCCACCTACGGCCGCGACTGGACGAAGGTCTACGCGCCCGCCCCTTCGCTGCTGGTGCGCCCCCGCAGCACCGACGAGGTCGCGCGCTTCCTCGCGCTGGCCACCCTCCACTCCGTCGCGGTGGTGCCCTCGGGTGGGCGCACCGGGCTGGCCGGCGGCGCGGTCGCGAAGAACGGGGAGGTCGTCCTCTCGCTCGAGCGCATGCGCGCCATTCACCCGGTCGACCCGGTGGCGCTCACCGTGCGCGTCGAGGCCGGCGCCATCACCGAGGCCGTGCACCTCGCCTGCGCCGAGCAGCAGCTCTTCTGGCCGGTCGACTTCGCGTCCAAGGGCTCGAGCCAGGTCGGCGGCAACATCGCCACCAACGCGGGCGGCGTGCGCGTCATCCGCTACGGGCTCACCCGGCAGTGGGTGCTCGGCCTCACCGTGGTCACCATGGCCGGCGAGGTGATGGAGCTCAACGGCGCCCTCGAGAAGAACAACACCGGGGTCGATCTCCGCCAGCTCTTCATCGGCAGCGAGGGCATCCTCGGGGTGATCACCGAGGCCACGCTCAAGCTCACGCGGCTGCCTGAGAAGGTCGACGTCTTCCTCTTCGCCCTCGACTCACTGCAGGGCGTGCTCCGGCTCTTCGAAGAGGCGCGCCGCGGGCCCTTCACGGTGATGGCCTACGAGTTCTTCACCGCGGCCTGCAGCGCGCGCCTCGAGAAGCACCGCGGCGTGCGGCCCCCCTTCGAGCAGGTGCCGTCGCACTGCGTGTTGCTCGAGGTCGAGGCCGCGAAGGACGGCGCGCTCGACCCCTGGCTGGCGGGGCTCTTCGAGAAGGGCCTGGTGCTCGACGGCACGCTCGCCGCCGACGTCAGCCAGCAGAAGGCGCTGTGGACCCTGCGCGAGGGCATCAGCGAGTCCCTGTCCGCCACCGGCATGCCGCACAAGAACGACATCGCGCTGCCCATCTCGAAGCTCAAGGTCTTCTGCGACGAGCTCGAGGCCCTGCTCGCGGCGCGCTACCCCACCTGGGAGCTCTGCCTGTTCGGCCACATCGGCGACGGCAACCTCCACGTGAACATCATGAAGCCCGACGATCTCGCGAAGGCCGAGTTCCTCGCGAAGACGCACGAAGTCGACCGCGACATGTTTGCGCTGGTGAAGAAGTACCGCGGCAGCGTCAGCGCCGAGCACGGCATCGGTCTGCTCAAGCGCGAGTGGCTCGGTCACACCCGCAGCGAGTTGGAGATCGGCCTGATGCGCCAGATGAAGGCGATGCTCGACCCGCAGGGCCTGCTCAACCCGGGGAAGGTGCTCTGACGTCGTCAGCCCATCGAGATGCGGTTCTTCTTCGGAGGCGCCGGCAACTCGGGGGCGTCGAAGCGGTTTCCACCCGCCGCCTGGGCCCGCTTGAGGGCCTCGCTCGCCTCGCGGACCAGCCCGCCGAAGCTGACCTGCTCCGTCGACTTCGCCTGGGGGTCGAACGAGGCGACGCCCACCGACACCGAGCCGTTGGGGAACGAGTCGAGCTTGCCCAGGCGCTCCACCACGCGGCCGGCGACGATGGTGGTGCCCTTGAGCGGCGTGTGCGGCAGAAAGATGAGGTACTTGTCTTCGCCGAAGGGCATCGCCACGTCGATGTCGCGCAGCAGCACCGAGAGGCTCTCGAGGGCCTCTGAGCGGATCGCCGCCCGCTGGAACTCCGGGGCGCTCTCCCCGAGGTTCTCGGACAGCTTGTCGAGGGCCACCAGCATCAACGCCACCGGGTATTGGTAGCGCTTGCTGCGTTTGACCTCGAGCAGCATGTACTTCTTGAAGAAGGCCTCGTCGGGCGCGTTGAGGCCCACCGGCGACGGCCTCGCCTTGACCACCTTCGGCGCCGCGTTCTTGAGCGCCTCGAACTGGCTCTGCAACCCGCGCAGCTGCGCCGCCAGCACGTTGAGCCGCGCCACCGCCTGCACCACGCCCAGCACCTGGTGCTTCTTGAGCGGCCCCACGAGGAAGCCGTCGGCCCCGGCGTCACGGGCGCGCTC
The DNA here is from genome assembly GCA_038248085.1 of Myxococcales bacterium. GTDB lineage: Bacteria > Myxococcota > Myxococcia > Myxococcales > Myxococcaceae > Archangium_A. Next base: position 2,322 of record JBBRUE010000521.1, read on the forward strand.
GGGGGCGCGCTCCACCTCGCCCACCGGGTACGCGAGGATGATCGCCGTCTCGGGCGCCTGCTTGCGCACCAGCGGCACCAGCACCTCGCCGTCGAAGTTCACCGACACCGCGGCGATCAACACGTCCGGCGGCCGCACCCGCACCGACTGCACCGCCTCGTCGACGTAGCCCACCACCTGCACCTCCGCCCACCCGTCGAGGAACTTCCGAAGGGCGTTGGCGATGGGCGCGGAGGGCTCGGCGATGAGGATGCGCGGCAGGTTCATGGGTGGGCCCAGAACCTCACACCTCGAGGACTTCTTTCTCCTTCTTGGCGACCACGTCGTCGACCTGCGCGATGCCGGCGTCGGTCTCCTTCTGCACCTTCTCGGTGGTGCGCTTGCTGTCGTCCTCGGTGATGACCTTGTCCTTGAGGAGCACCTTGAGCTTCTCGTTGGCGTCACGCCGCTCGTTGCGGATGGCGACCTTGCGGTCCTCGCCGGTGGCCTTCACCGTCTTGGCGATCTCCTTGCGGCGCTGCTCGGTCAGCGGCGGAATCGGGAGGCGGATGACCTCGCCGTCGTTCTGCGGCGTGAGGCCGAGGTTGGCCTCGAGCAGCGCCTTCTCGATGTCGCGGATGATCGTCTTGTCCCACGGCTTGACGGTGATCAGCCGGGGCTCGGGCACCGCGACGGCGGCGCACTGGGGCAGCGGCGTGGGCGTGCCGTAGTAGTTGACCTTCACCCCGTCGAGCATCGCGGCGTTCGCGCGGCCCGTGCGGATCTTCGTCATCGCCTGCTTGAGCGCCTCGATCGAACGTTTGATCTCTTCGCCCAGGTGCTTCACCACGTCGTCATGAGCCGCCATGTCGTGACCCCTCGTTGGTTCGAATTGAAAGTCTCGTTACGCCATCACGGTTTCGGCCGTGCCCACCATCGTGCCGATGTCGCCCGGTGAGAGCACCGCCCGGCCGATGCTGCCCCGCAGCGTCATGTCGAACACCACGATGGGCAGCTTGTTGTCCATGCACAGCGAGATGGCCGTGCTGTCCATCACGTTGAGCTGCTTCTTGAGCACGTCCATGTACGTGACCGTGCGGTACCGGCGCGCTTCGGGGTTCTTCTTGGGGTCGGAGTCATAGACCCCGTCGACCTTCGTCGCCTTGAGGATGACCTCGGCGTTGATCTCCATCGCGCGGAGCGAGGCGGCGGTGTCGGTGGTGAAGTACGGGTTGCCGGTGCCGGCGGCGAAGATGACGACGCGGCCCTTCTCGAGGTGCCGCACGGCGCGCCGGCGAATGTAGGGCTCGGCGATCTGCTCCATCTTGATGGCCGAGAGCACCCGGGTGCTGCCGTTGAGCTTCTCCAGCGAGTCCTGCAGCGCCAGGCAGTTGATGCAGGTGGCGAGCATGCCCATGTAGTCGGCGCTCGCGCGGTCCATGCCGGTGGTCGCGCCCTGGACGCCGCGGAAGATGTTGCCCCCGCCGATGACGATGGCCACCTCGACCCCGGCGGCCTTGAGCTCCATCACCTCTTCGGCAATGCGGGAGAGCGTCGGCGGGTGAATGCCGTACTTCTCGTCTCCCATCAGCGCCTCGCCGGACAGCTTGAGGAGGATCCGCTTGTAGCCGCCCGACTTGACTGGGGTGGGGGTGCTCATGGCGCAGCCGACTTACCTGAAAAAAACACCACGGGCAGGCCGGAAATCAATCCGACCTGCCCGGGGGATGAACGCGCGGAAGAAAACTCAGTTCTTGAGGGTCGCCGCGACGTCGGCCGCGAGGTCCGACTTCACCTTCTCGATGCCCTCGCCCACTTCGATGCGCGCGATGCGGCCGAGGGTCAGCGGGGCGCCGGCCTTCTTGCTGTGCTCGGCCATCACGTCCTTGATCTTGAGCTTGTCGTCCTTCACCCAGACCTGATCGACGAGGCAGTTGTTCTCGAAGTACTTCTCGAGCTTGCCGGCGATGATCTTGTCCCACATCGCTTCGGGCTTGGTGATCTGCTCGCGCTTGATGATCTGCGTCAGCGGGACCTTCTCGAGCTTGCCGCTGATCTCGAGCATCACCTTCTCGGCGTCTTCCGAGCGGAAGATGCCGGTGCGGGCCGCGCCGTCCTTGATGGTGAACTTCCAGGTGTTGCCCAGCTCGTCGCGGAAGGTCTCCTTCTCCTTCTCGAGCACGTCGGCGGGCACCTGCTCGCGGGTGGCGTACGGGGGCTTCATCGCCGCCAGCTGCATCGCCAGCTCGTAGGCCAGCGCCTTGGCGTCGGCGCCGTTGCTGCCGAGCACCTCGACCAGCGTGGCGACCTTGTTGTTCGAGTGCAGGTAGCTGCCCAGCACGCCGTTGCCGTCGACCTGGAAGCGCACGAAGCGGCGCACGGTGAGGTTCTCGCCGATGGTGGCGATCTTCGCGGTGATGGCGTCCTTGACCGACTTGCCGGCCTCCCACGAGGGCTGCTCGTGGAGCTTCTCGGCGTCGGCCGGCGCGTGCTGCGCGACGTGCTTGACCAGGCTGTGGGTGAGCGCGACGAAGTCGGCGTTGCGCGCGACGAAGTCGGTCTCGGAGTTCACCTCGACGATGACGCCCAGCTGACCGTCGGGGGTGACTTCCAGACCCACCAGGCCCTCAGCCGCGACGCGCGCGCCCTTGCTGGCCGCCTTGGAGATGCCCTTCTTGCGGAGCCACTCCTCGGCCTTCGAGAAGTCGCCGGACGCCTCCACGAGGGCCTTCTTGCAGTCCATCATGCCCGCGCCGGTCTTCTCGCGGAGTTCCTTCACCATCGCAGCGCTGATCTCAGCCATGTGTTGCTCCTGGGTACTTCGAAAGTCGGGTTTAAAAACGGAAAGAGCGCCGACTCGTCGATGCAGCACGAGTCGACGCTCCCCTTGAAGCGGGTAGACGATCGACCGGCTTACTCGGCCTTCGCCTCGGTGGGCGCGACCGTGGGCTCGACGGCGGCGGCAACAGCCTCGCCTTCCATCGCGACCGGCTCGAGGCTGGCAGTGCCACCCTTGTGCTCGACCACGGGACCACGGCCTTCGCGGCGGGGCGCGCGGCGACGGGCGTCGTCGGTCGGGCCACCGGCCCCACGACCACCCTCGTGGCGGCGGCGCTCTTCCTGCGCGTCACGGTCGGCTGCGCCCGAGGCGCGGTAGCGGGCGGCGCCCTCGATGGCGGCGTCGGCGATCTTGCC
>JBBRUE010000522.1:0-5493 GCA_038248085.1 Myxococcales bacterium
GCCGCCAACGACACCTCGAAGTTCGTCGGTCAGGTGATCTCCGACGTGAAGAAGGACTTCGAAGACGCCAGCAAGCACGTCGACGAGCTGCACCTGCACCTCGCGCAGGAGCTCCCGAGCTGGCAGCTCACCGGCACCGACCAGACGAAGGCGCTGGCCGAGTTCGACAAGAACAACCACCTCGGCGACTCGACGAAGGACCTCGAGGCGAAGGGCGCGCTGCTGTCGTCGACCCTCGCGGGCGCGGCGATCGCCGAGAGTGACCCCGCGCTCCAGGCAGGCGCCGCGCAAACGCAGTTCGTCGGGCGCGGTGGCTCCGTCGCCGTGCACGGCAACGAGAGGTCGCTCCTCGAGGCCTCGAAGGGCGCCCTCGTCGACGTGCCCGCGCTCGCCAACACCAGGGCCGGCGCGGCGGCGATCAGCGACGCCGTCGTCAAGTCTGGGCAGGGCCAGCGCACCTTCCTCGACCAGGCGAAGGACGACCTCGAGGACGTGAAGGACGGCGCCAAGGCGCTGACGAAGTTGCGCAGCGCGGTGCTGCAGTCTGCGGGCGTCAGCCTGCTCCAGTCCGCCGGAGCCGGGACCTTCGAGGCCGACAAGGCCGCGCTCCTCAAGGGCCTGCAGAAGAACGCGAAGCTCCTCGGCACCAGCGAAGAGAACCTCAAGGACCTCACCGACACGCTCAACAAGTTCAAGCCGGGCATGGCGGCCGACGAGCTCCAGCAGGTGACCCAGGAGGCGGGCCAGAAGATCTCGAAGCTCGGCCAGACCGACAGCGTGCTCTCGCAGTCGCTCAAGGGCCTCACCGTGGTCTTCGGCGCCGTCGCCGCGGTGAAGGACTGGTCGCAGTTCTCACAGGCCGACGTGCAGCAGAAGCTCGCCACCATCACCGAGACGCTGTCAGTCGGGAAGCAGGGCGCCGACTTCGTCACCACCACGCTCTCGCGCTTCGCCAGCACGGCGGCGACCGACGGCGCGGAAGGAGCCGCCGCGACGGTCGGGCTCACGGCCGGCAAGCTGCTCGGCGCGGGCGTCGGCGCGCTCGGCACGGTGGTCTCGGGCTGGCAGGCCTTCGATGCGTTCAAGGACGGCAAGGTGCAGGAAGGCGTGGGCGACTCGCTCACCGCGATCGGCGGCGCCGTCGCGACCGCGGGCCTCTTCCTCGACGGCACCATCGCGGGCGCTCCGGCGGGCGTGGTGCTCAACATCGCTGGCGGCGTGCTGGCCGCGGCGGGCGTGGTGGTGACGCTCTTCGCGCCCGGCGATGACCCCTTCGACGGTCAGCAGGATGATCTCGGCAAGGTCCTCGAGGGCATCGGGGTGCACCACGACGTGGCCGACAAGCTCAAGGACTTCAACTCCGACGGGCAGACCTTCGGCACGTGGGTCAACGCGGTGGCGAAGAAGCTCGACCTGTCGACGGGCGACTTCGTGCGCTCGATGAATGGCTGGTCGCCGGAGCAGGTGACCAACTTCCTCGACGCGGCGCGCCTGCAGCACGACACCGACAGCAACAACGGCAACCGCCACCGCAACGCCGCCGCGGTGCTGGGCAAGCGCACCGCCGACGCGCTCGAAGATCCCGTGGTGTACGTGGGCCGCGGCATGAACCCGAACAGGGGCGACGTGCAGAAGCGTCGCGACGCGCAGGAGGCGCTCCGCCAGCAGGTCGACGAGAACACCGGGGCCGTCACCTACCGCGACGAGCTCGTGGACCAGGCCGCGCAGTGGGTGCGCAGCGGCCGGCCGTGAGCCTCAGTCGGGGGCGACGCACTTCGCGGTGCGCTTCCGGAGCACCGCCGCGAAGTCATCGAGCCCGGCCTGCATCGGCGCAGCGCCTGGCGCGTGGCACCCCAGGCACGCACCGACCCGCAACACGCGCTTCTGCTCCTCGACGGTGAAGGGCCTCGTGTCCTCGCGGGTCGTGCTGTCCACGCCGCGCGTCTGCAGGAAGCCCACCCACGCATCCATCGGCAGCCCGTCCTCGGCGCGCAGGGGGAATCGTGGGGTGAACTTCCAGGCCCGCGACTTCGCGTCGAACTGCAGCGTGCCGCGACCGTAACCGAGCGCGACCGGGTCGGCGTGGCACTCCACGCAGCTCCGCGACTCGCGCCGAATGGTGTGGGCGAACACGGGCGCGAAGAGCCGGTGGAACTTCGCGCCCAGGGTCATCACCATGCCTGGCGCGAACTCCGCGATGCGTCGCTCGCCGTCGTGTTCCCGCACCCCGAGTGACGCGCGATCGGAGAGCGGCTCACCTCCCGCCTCCACCCACTCGCCTGGCGCTTCGGTGTTGGTGAGCAGGTCGACCATGCCGCCATCGGCGTCGAAGCGCGTGTGACACGACACGCACTGCGGCACCCACGCTTCGTGGCAGCTCGCGCACGAAACCGCCCGGTGCGCCGTACCCTTCGTGCACGCGACCGCGGGGGGGGGAATGGCCACCGTGCGCCCAGAATACTTTCCGGTGAGGAACAGGCCGCCGTCCGAGGTGAAGGTGTTGATCAACGCGACCTCGCTCTTGATCACCGTGAGGTAGCGACGGCCCGGCTGCGCGAACCCTTCGAGCGTCGCGACCTTCAGCGACTCGACGTCGAGGTCTTCGAACGGGCGCAGCACCGCCGGCGCCACGAGGTGACAGTCGGTGCACTGCAGCGTCGACTGCGCCTCGCGGTGCAGCGGGAGCGTGCCGTTCCCCATCACCTCCCACGAGCCGTGACAGTCGATGCAGCCCAGGCCGCGCTCGGTGTGCACGTCGCCGAGCCCTCGTCGCACCACCCGTCCGTCCGCCAGGGTCCGCAGCGGCGCGAGCCCCGCATCCCCCGCGAACTCCTGCCAGCCCTCAGCGTTGAGCGACACCCGGCCACTGCGGCTGTGACACCCGAAGCACGCGATGGGCTCTGGCTTCACCGAGAGCGCCGCGTGCACGAACCTCCGCTTGGGATCCTTCGTGCCTTCCGCGAGCGAGGCGCGCGCGCCGGCCGAATACTTCAGGTGACACGCGTTGCACCCACCACCCCGCGACTGCTCGTCGAGGGGACCCGGTTCGGTCTTCGGGTTCGAGAGGTGGCACGACGCACACAGGTTGCGCAGGTGCGTGTCGGCCGGTGAATGCCCGAGCCCGCTGATGGGAGTCACCGCCGTCGGCGTGGGCTGCTCGCCGAAGACCCAGCGATCGACGCTCACCACGCCGTTCATGGTGTTCATGATGTTGGTGCGAAAGCGGTGGGGCATCTCGACGTGGCAACCCGCGGCGCCGCAGGTGCGCTCCAGGTCGTCTGCGTTTCCCGGAATGCGCACCAGCCCGAGGTGCGCGACGCGCGGCTCCTGCGATCGCTCGTTCCCGAGGTGACAGGCGGCACAGCTGAGCGACGCGTGGCCCGGCTCGAGGCCTTCCACCGCGACGTGGCAGCTCGCGCACGTCTCACTCGACCCGGGGATCGGCCGGCCCTTCTCGTGCGAGACCCACACCTGCAGGACGACGACGAGCGCGATCACCGCTACCAGGCTCCCGACCACCCCGCGTCCCATGGGCGCAGCACGCTACTCGCCGCGCGCCCCATCGGGAGTAGCGTCGCGCGCATGACCCGCAAGTACGTCATCCGCCCCGAGACCGCCGTGCTGACCCGCGGCTTCGACCCCTCGCTGTCGGTCGGCTCGGCCCGCCCGGCGGTGTTCCGCAGCTCGACCTACGTCTTCCGCACCCCCGAGTCGGCCGCGCACGCCTTCGAGGTGGCGCTGGGAAAGAGGAAGGCGACCCCTGGCGAGAGCGAAGACCTCATCTACGCGCGCATCTCGCACCCCAACGCAGAGATCTTCGAGGCGCAGATGGTGCCCCTCGAGAAAGAAGCCACCGCGGCGGCCGTCTTCAACTCGGGCATGGCGGCGATCTCCACCACCTTCCTCGCGCTGTGCCCGCCGGGCTCGACGGTGGTGCACACCTCCCCGCTCTACGGCGGCACGCAGCTCTTCCTCGACTCGGTGCTCACCCCGCTGGGCGTAAAGTCGATCGAGGTCGACGCGGGCGACACCAAGGCGCTGGTCGACGCCATCGCCGCCGCGAAGAACCTCAAGGTGGTGTTCATCGAGACGCCGGCCAACCCCACGCTGCGCATGAGCGATCTCGGCGCCGCGGTGGCCGCCGCGAAGAAGCACCCCGACAAGCCGAAGGTGGTGGTCGACAACACCTTCCTCGGGCCGTCGTTCCAGCACCCGCTGGCGCTGGGCGTCGACCTGCTCGTGTACTCGGCCACCAAGTACCTCGCGGGGTTCTCCGACCTGCTCGCCGGGGTGGCGATCTCCAACAACGACGAGCTGATCGCCTCGCTGCGCGGCCTGCGCGGGGTGCTGGGCAACATCCTCCAGGCCGACGAGTGCTGGCTGCTCTCGAGCCGCCTGTCGACGGTGCCCCTGCGCATGAACAAGCAGAGCAAGAACGCGCAGCGCATCGCCGAGGCCCTGGTGGGTCACCCCGCCATCGCCCACGTGCACTACCCCACGCTCTTCACCGACCAGGACCAGATCCGTATCCGCGACGCGCAGTGCGACTTCCCGGGCGGGGTGATCACCCTCGAGCTCAAGGGCGGGCGCCCAGCGGCCTTCGACTTCCTGCGCTCGCTCACCATCGCGCACAACGCGGTCAGCCTCGGCGGCGTCGAGAGCCTCGCGTGCCACCCCCGCACCACCACCCACAGCGAGCTCACCACCGAGCAGCTCGATCGCGCCGGCGTCACCGAGGGCATGGTGCGGCTCTCAGTGGGCATCGAGAACTGGAACGACCTGCTGATGGACTACCGCACGGCGCTCGAGAAAGTGAAGGCGTGAGCCCCCTCGCGCTGCAGGTGACCTACGCCTCGATGGACGAGTTCGTCGCTTCGTTCCAGGCGGAGATCTCGCGCGGAGGCTTGCTGGTGCGCGGCGCCACCGCGGTCGGCGCGCAGTCCGGGGCCGAGGTGCTGCTGCGCGTGCAGGTCGGCAGCGAGGTGGTCGAGGTGCCCGCGCGCGTCGCGGCCGTCGTACCGGGCGTCGGGGTGGCGGTGATGTTCAGCGGTGTGCCTCCGGAGCTGGCGATGCTCGCGGCGCCCCCACTCGACGCGACGCTCGAGGAGCCGGCGCTCGACACCACGGAGGCCGCACCCGAAGCAGTGGAAGCACCGGCGCATGTGGGCCCGCTCTCGGAGCGGCTGAAGAAGATGACGGTGAACGAGAAGATGACGATGGCGATGACCGGGACGCGAGACGAGCGGGCTGCGCTCTTCCGCGACACCAACAAGTCGTTGCACCAGTTCGTGCTCAAGAACCCGCGCATCGCGCTCGACGAGGTCCAGGCCGCGGCGAAGAGCCCGATGGTCTCGCCTGACGCGCTGAAGCTCATCGCCGAGCACCGCGACTGGGGCATGAACCCCACCGTCTGCGCCGCGCTGGTGCGCAACCCCAAGACGCCGATGCCGCTGGCGCTGCGCATGCTCGAGCGGGTGCCGGTCAACGACCTCC
>JBBRUE010000523.1:0-5493 GCA_038248085.1 Myxococcales bacterium
CCGGCGTCGGCAGATGGATCGCACGCGAAGCCTCTGACCGACTCAAACGCGTCAGCCTCGAACTTGGCGGCAAAAACCCGTTCATCGTCTTTGAAGACGCCCAACTCGCCGTCGAGCGTGCGAGTGCCCTCGGGGAACAGCATCACGCTGACGCCAGCCGCGAGCGTGGCGCGGCACTCAGCGTGCCATCAGCCGCGAAGCCTTCGCCGCGCGAGCGCCCCGAAGACGAGCCACGCAAACCCTGCCCCGGGCATCGCCCCGCAGCCGCACCCCACCGCGAGCGGACGAGGCCCTGGCTCGGTGGGGCCTGCGTCGGTCGTCCCCGCGTCCAGCAGCCCGGCGTCAGCCAGGCCCGCGTCGGAAACCCCGGCGTCCGTGACGCCCGCCACGACCTCGACCGTCGCCAGCGCGGATTGCCCTGCGGAGTCATGCACCTCCATCACGTCGAAGCCGCCCACCACCGGCCCCGCCGTGTAGCGCCCCGTGGCGTCGAGGCTGGCGCCCGAGGCGTTGACCGTCAGCCCGAACCGCACGCCACGCCCCGTGCCGCCCGTCACGACGAACGAAATCACCTGCCCGGGCGTGGCGCGCGACAGCAACGGCGCGAGGTCGAGCGCGGGCGCCACTGCCGAGGTCAGCACGCCGCGCCCCGGCAGGAAGTCGAGCGTCGCCGCCGACACCGTCACCCCCGGGGCCGACGCGCGCAGCCCGAAGAGCGCCACCGGCGCACCGGACACCATCGTCACGTTCGCGCCCGCGACGGCACAGTCGGGGTCGAGGAACAGCTCGCCGTCGAGGCCCGCGTCGAGCGTCACTGGCACGGGCTCCAGCGTCGACGCCAGGCCGTTGCCCCAGGTCGCGCGCAGCTGCAGTTCCATCGGCTGGCATTCCCCGACGAAGCCCGCGTCGCTCGCGAGGTGCACGTCGAGCCGGCTGGCCAGCGGAACCCCCGCGCTGCGCACGTCGTCGAAGTCGAGCGTCCCCATCCACCACAGGTCGGACGCGTAGGGCTCGCCCACCGCGATGCGTCCCACCGAGAGGTTCGGTCCCGAGAAGTCGACGTGCGTCTGTTCCAGCACCAGCGCGCCATCCAGCCACACGTACCGGCCGCCGTCGGCGGTCCCCGCACCGGTCACCGAGAACTCCAGCAACTGCCACTGGCCGAGCGTGAGGCCGGCGTCGGTGCTCACCCGCGAGTAGCCGGCGTCGGCGCCAAAGCCTGCGAGCTGCAGCGAGAAGTCGGGCGCGACGAGCACGACGTCGAGGAGCGAGGGGCTCACGGCCTGGGCGTTGGTGAGCTGGAGGATGATCGCGCTGCCCTGGTTTCTCGAGGCCACCAGCCGCACCCAGGTGCGCGCGTGGTAGTCGCCGAAGATCGGCGCGCCGTCGTCGTACAGCGCGGTGTCAGCGGCGTTGCCCATCACCTCCTGGGCATCGACGAGACGCAGGCCGAAAGTGCCGCGGTGCGCGCCGGCCATCGACGCAGCCAGCGTGTTCGACGGCGTCGGCGCGTAGAGCGTGTTGAACGGCCCGGGAGGGACCTCGGTGTCGAGGCGCGTCCCCGTCTCGACGTCGCACGTCAGCGCGTCGTCCCGCACCAGGAGCGTCGCCGACGCATCGGTGAAGCCGCTGGCGGTCGCGAAGAGGTTCACCAGGCCGCGCCGGCCGAGGCGTAAGTACAGCGGCGGGGTGCGGGAAGACGCCGCGGGGATGTTCACCGTCACCGCGAGGCTCCACGCCGCGAAGGGTTGGGGGGCGAGCGACACCTGTCCCCCCGCTGGCGCCGTGAACGTCACCGGGAGTTGCCCGCCCGTCGTCACCGGCTGTCCCGCGGCATCGAGTCGCTCGACAAAGAGGGCGTCGCTGCGCCCGCCCAGCCGCAACGAGGTCGGCACTCCCTGGAACACGAGCGACTGCGCCAGCGCCGGCGTCGCCCCGATCAACAACAACCACGCGAGCCGGCGAGCGCCCACCGCTACTTTGCCAGCTGACGGATGAGGAACGCCGCGCCCTCGGAGGCGCCCTTCTCGGTGGTGGTGAAGGTGAGCGTCTCGTCCTTGCGATCGAAGGCGAAGGCCGGGCCCCGCTTGCAGACCATCTTGCGGACGTCCTTGAGCGCGCCGCACCTGGTGCGCAACACCGTGACCAGCGGCTGGCACAGGCTCCACACGTCGAGGTTCTCCATGTCGGCGTCGGAGAAGGTCTCCCACGCGAACCCGAAGTCCAGCCGCAGCCCGCAGGCCTTGCCCAGCTCCTGGTTCGCGAGGACCGCCTTCGCCTGGTACTTCTTGAGCAGGTTGGGGAACTCCTTCTTCGCGAGCAGGGTGATGGCGCCGCTGGCCCATTGCTCCTGGTGCTTGCTGATCAAGTCCGCGGCGTTGGCCTTCGCGGTGGCCGCCTCGTCGAACTTCACCGCGAACTCCTTCACGTCGGGCGCGTAGACCGAGCCCTGGCCCTCGCCGAGGCGGAGCAGCGTCCAGTCGGCTCCGTGGATGCGCGCGGTGAAGCCCCGCTCGCGGTTCGCCCCGCCCTCCGCGATCGACGCCGGGACCACGAGGCCATCGGCCGGCGAGTCGGCGCCGCTCACCCGGACCAGCGCGCGTTGGTCCTTGATCGGCTTGAGCAGCACCACCTCGACCAACTGGCCCTCGGGCCCCTTGTATGCCTTCACGCTCGCCGCCTCGAAGGGCTGGGCGAGACCGAGCGTCGACAACACGAGGCACAGCATCGGGAGTGCACGCATGGTCGAATCCTCACACGAAAGTTGACGTGGTCGCGCGCACATCGTGCCGGGCCTGGGCCGCCGGAACGCAACCCGTGCGGCCTCTCCACCTCGACGACGGGCAAAACGGGGGGCACCCGAAATGCACTCACGACCCCGCATGAGAAACCGGAGCCGGCTCCTCGTCCTGGCATGCATCGCGGTCCTCACCACGGCGTGCGGGAGCTTCCCGTTCGGGAACACCAACACACCCTCGACTCCAAGACTCGGCCGGTGGACCATCACCGCGCTCACCGGGACGATGCACTGGGTCGACAGCGGCGCCGCGTGTCAGGGCAACTGGACCTTCAACCCCGACGTCACCAGCACCTGGAACGGGGTGAACGTCATGCCCGGAGGGGAGGTCGAATACTTCCTCGGCTTCCACGGGGTGCCGGGCTCGCCCGAGCCCGACAGCTACAACACCGCGGGCCACGCCACGGCCACGAGCGGCAACGTCGTCGGTGACAACACGCGCGCCGATCTCGGCACTCACGAGACCGCCACGGGCTCGTTCGATTCGCAGCAGATGACGGTGGCGTGGACCGACGAGCAGCACGTCGGCATGGCGAGCGGCTGCAAGACCGACGTCGTGGGCAGCGGCACGTTCACCGCCAAGCCGCCGTGATTCAGCCGATGAACTTGTGGTCCTTGTTGCTCCACTCGACCTGTACTTCGTAGCCCTGCGCGTCCTTCACGTGCGCCTGGTCGAGCGGCACCAGCCCGCTGTTCACCGCGAGGTCGCCGATCTCGCCGTACTTCGAGTTGTACCAACCGAGCTTCCCATTGCTGACGTCGGGGTCGGTGCAGGCCTCGTCGAACTCGTGCTACTCGGTGATGGTGACGTTGTCGCGGCCGACGCCGTTGAAGTCGATGCCGTTGCTGCCCTGCGAGTAGGCGACCACGCCGAAGTACACGTTCTTCCCCGCACCATCGACGTAGCTGCCGTGGAAGCCGCCGAGGCCCTGCGTGGAATCGACGCCGTTGCCCGCGTCGAGCACCGTGCCCGGAGGCAGCACCACCATGTGCACCGTCTCCGGCCCGCCCTTCACCCCACCCAGCGAGAGCTGGTTCTTCACCAGGTCGATGACGTCGGCCTGGGTGACGCGCTTCGGGTTGCCCTTCACCACCACCGACGGCTGGCTCGTGCCCTTGCCCACGCCGTACTGCGCGAGGAGGTCCTGGTGCTTGCTGGTGACGACCTCCTTCGCGAAGCCGTCGTTGAAGGTGCGGTCTTCCGCGCCCTTCGCGGTCTTCCAGTAGTCGCCGAAGTAGATGGGCTGGAACACCGGGTTCTTGAGCACCTTGCCGCCCTGGTACTTGAGGTCGTAGCCCTTCGACTTCCTGGTGATGCCCGCGACGGATTCCTTCGACGCCTTGCCGCCGACGACGAAGGTGTCGATGCCGGAGTGCCCGACGACCTTGCGCTCGGTGGGGCTCGGCGTGGGGCGGGGATTCTTGACGCTGCTGGACTGCGAAGCGGCGACGGCGGCGGGGCTGCGGCGGAACACCTTCATGACGAACTCCTCGAAGCGAAGACCAGAGACATGAACAGTCTCGGGCGCGCCGCGAGGGGGTTGCGCCGTCAACGCCGCTGACATCGGGCGGGCCGCGAGGTGGTGCACGCGCGGGCCGATCGCCGTCCCCGGCCTGGCACCTGCGCACTCCACGCCGACATGTCGGCCTGACACCGGGAGGGGGCAGAAATAAATCTTTCGCCGGTGAGCCGCGCCAGCCGTCACTCGGCCCTTATCTGGTGAATTTCACCCGTCATTTCGAGGGTTTGACGTATGCCTTTGTCGTACAGTGGAGCACTCTTCATGAGGTGTGGATGAGCCGCAAACGCATCTTCCTCACCGGGGCTTCGGGCCACATGGGACGCGCGGGGCTCGACGTGTTGCTCGAGCGCAGCGAGCGCTTCGAGGTCGTCGCGTTGGTGCTGCCGAGCGAGCGGGAGCGACGGCTGGTGGCGCCGTTCGTCAAGCGGGGCCTCCAGGTCCTGCACGGCGATCTCACCCGCTACGACGACGTGCTCGCGGGGGTGAAGGGCGCCGACTACGTGCTCCACGTCGGCGGCCTGGTCTCGCCGCTGGCCGACTCGCAGCCGGAGCGCACCCGGCAGGTGAACATCGGCGCGGCGCAGAACCTGGTCCGGGCGATCCACGCGCAACCCGAGCCCGACCGCGTGCACCTCGTCTACATCGGCAGCGTCGCGCAGACCGGCCATCGCCCGGTGCCCATTCACTGGGGCCGGGTGGGCGACCCCATTCGCCACAGCGCGTTCGACGTCTACGCCGAGACCAAGACGATCGCCGAGCGCGTCGTCGTCGACTCGGGGTTGAAGCACTGGGTGTCGCTGCGCCAGACGGGCATCGCGCGCATGGCGGCCGCCGAGCGCCTCGACCCCATCACCTTCCACACCCCGCTGGCCGGGGTGCTCGAGTGGGTGACGCCGCGCGACTCGGGCACGCTGCTGGCCAACGTCTGTGAAGACGCGGTGCCGCACACCTTCTGGGGCCGCATCTTCAACATCGGCGGTGGCAAGCCCAACCGGCTCACCAACCTCGAGCTCTTCGAGCACATGTTCCGCGCCGTCGGGGTCCGCGAGCCGCACCGCGTGTTCGAGCCGAGCTGGTTCTCGCTGCACAACTTCCACGGGCAGTGGTTCTCCGACTCCGACGACCTCGAGGCGCTGGTGCCCTTCCACACCCAGACGCTCGAGGCGTACCTCG
>JBBRUE010000524.1:0-5488 GCA_038248085.1 Myxococcales bacterium
CATGTTCATCGCCCAGCTCGACGCGGAAGATCACGCCGAGACCAAGGCGATGGTCGAGACCGTCGCCCCGCCGCACCCCGGCCCGGCCGCGCCGCTCTTCCAGTCGCAGACCCGCAAGCCGAACCGCACGTGGATGCTCGTCGCGCTCCTGGTCGTGCTGGGGGTGGGCGTCGGTGCGGGGGGTGGCTTCTTCCTCATTCAGCGCCAACGTCAGATCCAGCAACAGCAGGATCCGCCGCCGCCGCTGCCGGGGGTCGAGCCGAAGCCTGACGAAGAGGCGATCCGCCTCGCGAACGAGAAGGCCGCAGCCGAGAAGCTCGCCGCCGACACCCTCGCTGCCGAGACCGCGCAGAAGGCCGCCGACGAGAAGGCCGCGAGGGACAAGGCCGAGGCCGACCGCCTCGCCGCTGAGGCCAACAAGCCGTCCATCGACAAGAACCCGAAGGGCGAGGCCGATCGTCTCGCGAAGGAGGCCGCGGCGAAGGAGAAGGCCGAGAAGGCCGCCGCCGACCGCGTCGCGAAGGAAGCCGCCGCGAAAGAAGCCGCCGAGAAGCTCGCCGCCGATCGCGCGACCGCGAAGGAGGCCGCCGACAAGCTCGCCGCCGAGCGCGCCGCTGCCGCGAAGGAGAAGGCCGAGAAGGACAAGCTCGCCGCCGCTGCGACCCCGATCGCCGCCGCCGGAGCCTGCCCCGAGGGCATGCGCCCGGTCGTCGCCGGGGCCTTCAAGATGGGCACCGCGCCCGGAGACCCGATGATGGGCTTCGACGAGAAGACCTTGAGCGCGGTCGAAGTCGGCGCGTTCTGCGTCGACGCCTTCGAGTACCCCAACAAGAGGGGCGTCGCGCCCACGGCCAGCATCGGCTTCGCCGACGCCAAGCGGCTGTGCGAGGCCCAGAGCAAGCGGCTGTGCACCGAGGCCGAGTGGGAGAAGTCGTGCAAGGGCCCGGGCGGTGCCAAGTGGCCCTACGGCAACGGCTTCGACGCCAACACCTGCAACACCGAAGACGACATCGGCGACTCGCGCAGCCTCTCGCCCGCGGGCCGGTTCGCGAAGTGCCGCTCCGGCTTCGGCGTGGCCGATCTCTCGGGCAACGTCGCGGAGTGGACGTCGGACCGGGTGATCAAGGGTGGCTCGTTCGCCAGCGGTGACTACGCGGTCCGCTGCTCGGCGCGAAAGAACGGGTCGTCCTTCGCCAAGTCTACGGAGGTCGGGTTCCGGTGCTGCGCCGATCAGCGCTGAGCCTGGTCCTCGTCGCCGGCCTCGCCCACGCGGAGCGTCCCCGCGTGGTGGTGGTGAAGTCGTCCGCCCTCAACGCCTACGCGCAGGTCGTCGCAGGGTTCGCTGCCGAGGTGAAGGGCCAGGTCGAGGAACTCACCCTCGACGAGGGCCCCGACGCCGCGGCGGCCGCCTTCAAGAAGCTCAGCTCGAACAAGCCGGCGCTGGTGCTGGCGATCGGCCCGGCGGCGGCGGTGGGCGCGCGGCGTGAGTTTGGCACGGTGCCGGTGCTGTTCTCGATGGTGCCGTACTACGAGAAGTACGAGCTCGAGGGGCAGAACACGACGGGCATCGCGCTCACCTCGGACCTCTCGCTCGAGCTGACGACGCTGCGCGCGGTGCAGCCGAAGGTGAAGCGCATCGGCGTGCTGCAGGACCCCCGCTACTCGAAGGCTTTCGTCGAGGGCGCAGCGCAGGCGGCGCAGTCGCGCGGGCTGATGCTGGTGCCCATCGACATCGACGCCCCGTCCAAGGTCGACAAGGCGCTCGCCGGCGCGAAGGGGAAGATCGACGCGCTGGTGATCATCTCCGACAAGACGGTGGGCAACGCCGCCGTGGTCGAGAAGCTGCTCGCGTGGAGCCAGGACGAGCACGTGCCCGCGGTCGGCCTCGCGTCGGCGCAGGTGAAGCAGGGCGCGCTCTTCGCCCTCGCCCCCGCGCCGCTCGCCATCGGCCAACAGGCCGGCCGCATCGCCAACCGCATTCTCGTCGAGAAGGTCGACCCCGGCGCGATGGCCGTGGCGAACCCGGAGGGCCTCGAGCTCCACATCAACCTCACCACCGCCCGGCGGTTGGGCGCGCCCGAAACTTTTGCGCTCGACGTGGTCACCTTCGCGGCGCGTCAGGGCCTCACGGTGAAGGTCGCCGAGTAGCTTCGGACTGGAGTAGGGAAGCGGGCATGATCCCCCGCTACTCCCGCCCCGAGATGACGGCCCTGTGGTCCAACGAGGCCCGCATGCGCCGTTGGCGCGACGTCGAGCTCGCCGCCCTCGAGGGCATGGTGGCCGAGGGGATCGCGCCGCAGGAGGCCCTGGTCGCCTGTACCGCGCGCGCGGGCGACTTCACCGCCGCCGACGTAGGGAAGATCGACGAGATCGAGAAGACGACCAAGCACGACGTCATCGCCTTCCTCACTTTCATGGAAGAGCGCATCGGGCCCGAGGCGCGCTGGCTGCACTGGGGCATGACCTCCAGCGACGTGCTCGACACCTCGCTGGCGCTGATCCTCCGCGACGCGGCGACGCTGCTGCTGACCGGGGTGGACCGGGTGATGAAGGCCATCGAGGCGCGCGCCTTCGAGCACAAGCTCACGGTGATGATGGGCCGCAGCCACGGCATCCACGCCGAGCCGATCTCCTTTGGTCACAAGATGGCCATCTGGTTCGACGAGATGCGCCGTACGAAGCGCCGCCTCGAGCAGGCCCGCGAGGTGATCTCCTACGGCATGATCTCCGGCGCAGTGGGCACCTTCGCGCACCTCCCGCCCTCGGTGGAGACGCACGCGATGAAGAAACTGGGCCTCACCGGCGCCCCGGCCTCGAGCCAGATCATCCAGCGCGATCGCCACGCGGAGTTCTTCACCACCCTCGCCTTGCTCGGCACCAGCCTCGAGAAGTTCGCGGTGGAGATCCGCCACCTCCAGCGCACCGAGGTCCGCGAGGTCGAGGAGTCCTTCACCCCGGGGCAGAAGGGCAGCTCGGCGATGCCCCACAAGCGCAACCCCATCCTCGCGGAGAACCTCAGCGGGCTCTCGCGGCTGCTGCGCGGCTACGCCCTCTCGGCGATGGAGAACGTGCCGCTGTGGCACGAGCGCGACATCTCGCACTCCTCGGTGGAGCGGATGATCGGCCCCGACGCCACGGTGGTCGCCGACTTCATGCTCCACCGCTTCGCCGGGCTGATGGAGAACCTGAAGGTCTACCCGCAGAACATGCAGAAGAACCTCGACCTGCTCGGCGGGGTGGTGAACTCCCAGCGGCTGCTGCTCGAGCTCGCCCGCCGGGGCATGGATCGCCAGGCCGCGTACGTCGTGGTCCAGCGCAACGCGATGCGGCTCTACGAGGAGGGCACCGACTTCAAGACCGCGCTGCTCGGTGACGCGGAGCTGCTCCAGGTGATGTCGCCCGCCGACGTCGAGGCCTGCTTCACCACCGGCTACCACCTGCGCCACATGGACCAGATCTTCGAGCGCGTCTTCGGCCGGGCGGGGTGAGGGGCGACCCGCACGGGGGCTGAGACTCGCCACGGCCCGGCAGATTTCGCGGGGCTCAGCGTGGCGACGCGGTTGCACTGACGGGGGCCATGGAACTGGAGAAAGAGCTGCTGCGCCTCGTGTCCGACGAACCCGGAAAGAAGCTGCCCGAGAGCGACTGGAGCGAGTGGTCGCCCATGCCCTTCGGCCGCCCGCCCAAGCCGGTCGAGAAGGAAGAGGTCCCGATCTAGGTCAGGTCAGCAGCTTCGCGGCGCGGAGGTTCTTCTCGAGCCGCGCGCGCACGTCGCCGACGACCAGCGGGAACGCCGCGCCGGTGATGCGCTCGAAGGCCGAGAGGTACTTGTCGGCGAGCATCACCCGCACCTCGTCGGGGATGGACGGGGGCTTGCCCTGGCCCGAGAAGCCGCGCTCGGTGATCAGCCACTGGCGCAGGTTCTCCTTGTCGAGCATCTGCTGCGCTTCGCCGCGCGCGAAGCGTTCCGGCGAGCCCTCGGCGATCCAGAACCGGCTCGAGTCGGGGGTGTGCATCTCGTCGATCACCACCAACTCCGAGCCGATGAGGCCGAACTCGTACTTGGTGTCGACGAGGATCATCCCCTGGGCCGAGACCTGCTTCTGGCCTTCCGCGAAGAGCCCCAGGGCCGCCTCGCGGGCGCGCGCCCAGTCCCGCGCCGAGAGCAGCCCGCGATCGACGACCGCCTGCTCGCTCATCGGCTCGTCGTGCTCCCCGATCGGCGCCTTGGTCGACGGGGTGAGGATCGCGCGGTCGAACTTCTGGTCCTTCTTCAGGCCCGGCGGCAGCGACAGCCCGTAGGGGTCGCGGCCGGCCTCGTAGTCTCGCCACAGGCTGCCGGTGAGGTAGCCGCGCACCACGAACTCCACCTTGAAGGGCTCGGCGCGCCGGCCGACGATCACGCACGGGTCGGGCATGTCGATCACGTGGTTCTTCACCACGTGGGCCGTCTTCTGGAACCAGAAGTGCGACAGCGTGTTGAGCAGGTCGCCCTTGAAGGGCAGCGTGGTCAGCACGTGATCGAAGGCCGACAAGCGGTCGGTGGTGATCAGCACCAGCCGATCGCCCTGAGCGTAGGTGTCGCGCACCTTGCCCTGGTACTTCTGGCCAAGGCTCGGGAAGTCGGTCGCGGAGAGGGTGTGCGGAAGCTGGGCGGTCAGCCGGGCGTCAGGCATGCCCCGCGCGTATCAGCGAGTCGGCGCTGATGCCATGTAGACGAACGAGGGGTTGAGCCGGAGCTGCCCGTCAATCCACGCGGCGGCATAAGGCGCACCGGGCACCCGCACCACGGTCACCGGACCCGAAGGCTTGAGGTTCCACTGGGTGATCAGCGAGCGGGCGATCAGCTCGGCCGCTTCACGCTCGGACAAGCCCTGGAAGGCATCGCGGCGGTCTTCGGCGAAGCGGTCCCCGCGGGTCTCGAAGACGAGGTCGACCGGGGCCCCGGCGTCACCGGCTCCGAGGAGGTCGGCGGACGGCTCGAGCGCGGGCGCGGCGACGAACCCCCCGCCGACCAGCATGGGGAAGAGCACGGCCCCGCGCGAACCCGCCTGGGCGGACGATTGGCGGGTGACGTCGCGGAACAACTCGTGACGGACCTGCGGCGACTCGAACTCGAGCCACTCGGCGGTGCCGGTGAGGGCCTGGGAACTGGACACGCCCCGGGCCGGGTTCGCACCCATGCCGCAGCCGACGGCCCCAACCAACGTCACACTGATCAGTACGATGCGCAGCACGGCACCTCCACTATACCCTCGCTGACACCCAGCAGCCAGCCGAAGGTCCCGCACGAATGGTGAGCCCCGTTGTCGTCTGCCATCAGCTCCGCTCGCCCGACAACCTCGCGGCCATCGCCCGCTCGATGGCGAACTTCGGCTTCACCGAGCTGATCCTCTCCGATCCCCAGACCCACGAGTTCCGCGCGGCGGGGCGCATGGCGGTCAAGGCCGACTCGGTGATGGAAACCTTCGCTGTCGCCCAGACCCTC
>JBBRUE010000525.1:0-5458 GCA_038248085.1 Myxococcales bacterium
CCGAGCTGACGGCTGATGTTGGTGGCGGTCGAGACGAGTTCGAGGTCGTCACTGCCCACGCGCTTGCTCATGTTGTTGAGCGCCTCTTCGAGGGGCACTCCGAGCTTGGCCTCCTTCACGAAGAGCCCGAACTCCTGCTGGAGCGGGGGCATCGCGTCCTTGGAGACCTGCTCGATGGACTGCTGGAAGGTGAGACCGGCCTTGAAGGCGTTCGCCATCGCCTGCAGCGCGTCGACGAGCTGGGTGTTGAACTTCTTGATCCGTTTGGTGCGGTAGTGCTTCACCATGATCATCGGCAAGAAGAAGCCGAAGATGAAGGCACCGATGGCGACGAGGGGGTTGATGAGGAGGTACGAGAACCCACCGAGGACGATCATCGACGCGATGTTCAGCACCAGCATCTGGCGCGGGTCGATGAAGAGGAACATGTCGCTCAAGTCGTTCATCGACTTGACGATGTACCGCTCCTGGTACTGCTCGTAGGCCTTCCCCAGGACGCCCATCACGACGAGCGCGAGGAAGAAGGTCCCTCCGCCCAACAGCAGACTGGCGATCGCGGCGAACATGCGTGCGTGCCTCCTGCCTTATTCCGGAGTCGCGGCGCCGCGCGTGTCACTGGCGGCCGAGCCGCGGATGACCTGGATGGTGTTGAAGCGCTTCTGCTGGAGCACCTTGGTGCGCTCGCCCAAGAGCAGCGTGTTGATCGTCGCGCGGCCGCGTTCCTCGAGCATGTCGATGTCTTCTTCGTTGCGCAGCGAGAGCGTGAGGTTGCCGAGCTCCTGGCTGAGCACGAGCATCTCCGCCTCTTCGGGAATGACCAGCAGCGAGACGTGGCCGTACGAGCGCTCGTTCTCGGGAATGAGGTTGATGTTGGTGGTGCCGGTGATCTTGCCGGTGGCGAGGATGATCACGTTCTGCATCAGCGTGACGGCGACCTGTTCGTTGGTGGTCGGGTCCTTGAAGGTGCCGATGATGTCGACGTGATCGTTGGGCCGCACCCAGCCGCCGACGGCGGTGGTCGACTTGGCCTCGATGGTGATCGCGCGGGCCTTCTTCTGAATCTTGGTCGAGAGGCGCTCGGCGGCCTTGGTGGTCTCGAACTGGCTCCAGAGGAGCGGGTCACCGGCCTGCAGCGCCACCAGCACCTTCTGGTTGACGATGTAGCTGGCCGAGTCGGGCTTCACGACCGACGAGGTGACGAACTGCTCGGGAATAGAGCGCTGGCTGATCATCTCCATCGTCACCACGGTGCCTTCCGAGATGTCGACGGCGGTGACCACCACAGGGACGAGGTTCCACCCCTTCCGCACGTCGTTCCTCTGTTTCTGAATGGCGGAGAAGGACACGCCAAAGCCGATGAAAAAAAGGACGATGGCTACGATGAGTGGGGCTTTTCCCTTGAGCATTCGAACAGGTCTCCAGAAGCCATCCGCCAAACTGCCGTGCGTGATCAAAAAACCGCGAAAAGTTAGGTAGATACTACCTGAGCGAACAGCCCTGGTGTCAAAGGAACCGAGTCAGGGGAATGGAAGGCTCAGGGAGTACAAGTAGGTGTCGTAGTGCACCTGGTAGGCATACAAGAACAGCTCGATCAGGCTCATCGGCGGACGCGTGGTGGAGGTCGAAACGCGGGGCCCGGGGATGATGCGGACCGTGCAACTGAGCACGAGCCCGACGATGAGCACCCAGTTGAGCATCGAGTACTCGAGCATCGCCTGACCGGTTCTGCGCGCTGAGCGACGGGTTTGCACCAGGCAATTGTCGCACGGAAGCATGGGCAGGTTGCAGGTGGGACCCCCGCTGTCACCCGTTTGGCTCAGTAGGCCTGCGTGGGCCGCTGCGGCTCGGACTTCTTCGGGTCGCTCGACTCGTCTGGGGCCTTGCGCTCCCGATCGGCCGCCGGGGCCGGGGCCTTCGGGGAGACCCGCTGCATCTGGTTGCGCCGCTGGGAGACGACCTTCGCCGCCACGGTGTTGGGGAACTCGGTGAGGAGCTGGTCGCAGTAGGGATCCGCGCGGTCGCTCTCGCCGAGGGCCTCGAAGGCGTCGCACAGCCGTTTGAGGGCTTCGGCCTTTTCGTAGCCCGTCGCGCCGGTCTGCAGCACCTTGAGCGAGAGCTGGATTTCGCCGGAGCGATCGCCACGGTTGGAGGCCACCCGGGCCGCCTCGAGCGACTGGGTGCGCACCGAGGCCCGCTGGCGCTCGGCGAACTTCGCGTCGTCGTCGAGCATCTTCGAGTCGCTCTTCTCGAGCGCCGGGGCCTCGTCCGCGTCGGAGCCGCCACCGCGCCCGACCCCGCTGCTGCTCATCGAGGGAAGGGTGTAGCTGGACTTCGACGGAGCCTTCTTCGGCGACGGGGCGGGCGCCCAGACCGGGGCCGACGTCGGAGCCGGCGCCAGGGCCAGCGACTCGGAGACCGCGGGCGCGTCCTCGGTCTTCGCCACCTTCTTCGCTTCGGCGTTCTTCGCGCTGGAAGGCTTGCTGTCGACGGAGCCCGGGCCGGTGCCGAGCGTGCCGGTGCCCGACCCGAGGCCGAAGCTCAACGACTTGTCCTGGGCGACCTGCCCTTGAGGCCTGGCCTCGGCCGGCGGCGGAGGAGGAAGCGCGACGTCCTTCGACGGCACGCCGCCCTGCAACTCGTCCGACGAGGTGTCGCGGAGCTGGGCCCCCCGCTGGACCGCGTTCGAGTAGTCCTGCCGCACGAGGCCGTCGTCGAGGGCGACCTTCGACTTGGTCACACTGCGCCGGGTGACCGACTGGGGCGCCGCGGTGCTGGGCGACTTCCATCCGTCGCCCTTCCCCCGCAGCACCTGGATCGACTTCTGATCTTCTTCGCCCGAGGCGGCCTGCTCCTTGCGAGCTTCCTCGAGCGGCTGCGCGGGGACCACGGCGGCGACGATCGGGGCCGGGGCGTCGAGTGACTTCTTGTTCTCCAGCTTCTCGTTCTTCGCGACCTCGTCGTTCCGTCCCTCGCCGGCCTTCTTCAGCTTCTCGCGGGCGTCCATCGTGGCGTCGGCGGCGGCGGCGGCGGGGGTGGTGTCGAAGTCCTGGTTCGCGCGGAAGGCGATCACCCCGACGGTGGCCAGAGCCATCACCGAAACGAGCGGGGTGAGGAAGCGCTTCCACAGCGAGACCGTCGGCTTCGTTTCGGCGCTGCGCCGGGCGGCCTGTTCGGCGTAGGCGAGGAGCGAGTCGAGGCCCGCGTCAGGGGCTGCCTGCATCGGCAGCTGGGCCATCGTCACACGCACGCCGCGGATCTCGCCGAGCGATTGCGTACACCGGACGCACCCCCGCACGTGGGCGTCGACGGCGTCGGCCTCATGCGGTGGAAGCTCGCCGTAGGCGAACTCGAGGAGCTTGTCCTCGTACTGGTGCGCAGCGTTCTTCATGACGTCAGGCCACTGTCCTTCCTTCTGCGTTGACCATCTCTCCATCGACGCCGAGCTCTTCGAGCCGCTTGCGCAGCCCTTCGAGCGCGTACCGCATTCGACTCTTCACCGTGTTCTCGTTCACCCCGGTGACCTCAGCGATCTCCTTGAACCCAATCCCCTGGTACTCGCGGAGCAGGAAGACTTCACGCTGCTCCGACGGGAGGTTTTGCAGCGCCTGCTCGATCAGCGGGCGGAGCCTCACGTTGTGTGCTGCCCGATCGGGGGTCTGGCCCGCCTCGTCGGCCACCAGCTCGCCGACCGAGCGCCCGTCGCCCTCGTCGAGCGACGCCGGAGCGTCGAGCGAGTCGGTCTTCCGGAAGCTCTCTTTCCGCGCGCTGTCGACGCAGAGGTTCCTCGCGATCGTATAGACCCAGGTGGTGAACCGGGCCTTCGGCTGCCATTCACCGCTGCTGCGCACCACTTTGAGCCAAGTCTCCTGCAGCAGGTCTTCGGCCCTCTGCCGATGACCGACGTACCGGAGGATGAAGTTGTAGACCGGCCCTCGGTGGCGCTGGACGAGCGTTGAAAACGCCCGAGCGTCACCGGACTTGAAAGCGAGCATGAGTTGCTCGTCCGAAGTCGCAGGTCCCAACCGTCTCCTCGTTCTGTCGTACCCATTGAACGAATGGGAGCCGTCAGTGATCTACCGCCGACGCTTTCGCCGGTAACTGGTGAGAATGACAGGCAAAGCGATGCCTGTCACAACGATTGCCTGGGCCAGGAGCACCGGCGGCATCGGCTGCTGGAGGTGAATGAACAGGCTCCGACCCAGCGCCAGTCCCAGGAAGAGGCCGGTGAGGGTCCTCCATGAGTTGGAGAAGCGGTGCGGCTGGAACCGGCCCCAGGCCCAGTCGAGGGTGGCCGGGAGCGTGAGCACGACGCAGACTGGCACGTCCAGCGGGTGCGCCAGGGGGGCGCGGAGGGCGAGTTGGGCGGCGATGACCCCGAACATCACCGGGTAGGTACCCAGGCACCGGGCGCAGACGTGGAACCGGCCCAGGCGGTAGCAGCGATCGAGCTCCTCGGGCGGGTGGTGGCTGAGCCAGAACACGTCACGCGCCTCCCGAGACGAAGCAGGCACAGCGATGGGTCTCGCCGGTCAGCGGGGGCGACTCGGCCCGGCACCGCGCCACGGCCAGCGGGCAACGCGGCTCGAAGGCACAGCCCGAAGGCCAGGCGAGGCCCTGGGGCACGTCGCCCTTCCCTTCGACGAGGCGGGACCGGCTCTCGACGAGGAGCCGGGTGTACGGGTGGCGAGGCCGGTCGAGCAGTGCCTTCACGTCGCCCTGCTCCACGATCTTCCCCGCGTACATCACGGCGACGCGGGTGCAGAGGTGCGCGACGACGTCGAGATCGTGGGTGATGACCAGCAACGAGAGGCTGCGCAGCTTCGTCAGGTCGATCAGGAGGTTGAGCACCTGGGCCTGCACGCTGACGTCGAGCGCGGAGACCGGCTCGTCGAGCAGCAGCAGCTCGGGCTCGAGGGCCAGGGCGCGGGCGAGGTTGACGCGCTGGCGCTGCCCCACCGAGAGCTCACGGGGGAACCGGGTGAGCAGCTCGCCGCTCAACTGCACCTGTGCGAGCAGGGCCACCAGTCTCGGCTCGTCGAAGCGCACCCCGTGAATCTCGAAGGGCTCGGCGAGGGCGTCGCGCAGGCGCAGGCGCGGGTTGAGCGCGGCGCCGACGTCCTGGAACACCGGCTGGAAACGGCGACGGAGCGTCCGCGGCGCGCCGTGCATCGGCTGACCGTCGAAACGAACGGAGCCCCCCGCAAGCGGCTCGAGCCCGAGGAGCGCGCGGGCCAGCGACGACTTCCCGCTCCCCGACTCGCCGATGAGCCCGAGTCGTTCGCCGCGCTCGACGGACAAGGAGACCCCACGAACGGCCTCGAGCGTGCGGCCGTCCACCCGGTAGCTCACGCGGACGTCGGTCGCCTGGAGCATCACGGTGAGTCACCCGGAGCCGTGGCCGCCGTAAATCGATTGAGGAGGCTCATCACGCGCGTGGGGTGGCATGACGTCATAAGAG
>JBBRUE010000526.1:0-5457 GCA_038248085.1 Myxococcales bacterium
AGGAAGGAACCCGCATGGCGCACGACGCTCGGGTGCGCGGCCCAGCCTTCTGGCGCCGAGGTCCGTGACACCAGGGAGAGCGCCTTTCCGTTCGCGACGAGCGAGGCACCGCGGCCGTCCATCACCCACAGCCCCTCCGGTTCTTGCTGCACCGCGAGCACCGACAGCCGCGCGAGCCCGATGGGATTGCGGCCACCGAAGGCGACCTGGGTCCAGGCGTGGCCGTCGAAGTGGCCCAGCCCGTTGGTGGTGGCGACGTCGATGCGTTCGCCCTGCACCGCCACGCTCAGCACCTGGTCGCTGGGGAGCGCCGGGCTGTGGGCACGCACCCAGCGACCTCCCTCCTCCCAGCACACGCCGCGGTCGAAGGTGCCGACCACGGTGCGCGTAGCGCTGCGCGCGATGGCGGTGACGTGGTTGCTGCACAGTTGCCCGGTCGGCGTGACGCGGCGGCTGGCGCTCCGTGACGTGGAGCGATGCACGCCGTCAGCGCGAGTGCCGACCCAGGTCGCGTCACCCAGCTCGAGCACCACGGTGGGTTCGGCCCTGAGCGTGATGCGGGTGGGAATCAACTGGGCGTCCCACCGGAAGAGACGCCCGTCGCGCGTGAGCACCTGGTCGCCGCTGAACGCGAGCGGCGCGGTGAGTCCATCGAGTTCGACGAGCCGGTCTGCGCGAACGACGAAGAGGCCTTCGCTGGTGCCGAGGTGCAACTCGTCTTCACGTTCGTCGAGCCGGAGCACCGGGCCGGGAAACGTGCGCACGCCCGCCACGCCGAGTTGGAACACCCGGCCATCGGCGGTGCCGGCGAAGTGCTCCGAGAACGCAGTCCACGTGGCCTCGACGGGCAGCGAGCGCCGAAGCACCTCGAGGCGAGCGATGAACTCGACGCGCGTCCGCCCCTCAGGCAACGCCCACCATCGCGCCTGCGCCCCCTCGCTCCCGACGGGGGAGATGGGACGAACGTCGAGATCTCTTCCGATCTCCGCCACTCCGGAGTCGGTGGCGACGAACACCACCCCCTCCACCGCGCGCATCGCACGACAACCGTGGGCCGGGAGCCCGTCCTCCACGTGGAGCGTGCGCAGCCAGGCGCCCGAGAGCGCAAACACATCGACGCCGCCCTCGGTGCACGCCAGCACCCGGTCCCCCACCTGCGCGAGGCCGTGCACCGCCTCGGTGTTGGTGATGCTGCGCGGCGCGGAGGCCAACACGATCAACACCAACACCGGGCCGTTCATCACCGCACCTCGACCTGCTGCCGCGCCTCGAACCGATTGCCGGCCGCGTCGCGGGCCACGAAGACCAGCTCGTACCGGCCCGGCTTCGCGCCCTTCGGGATCTCGACCATCCGGGTGAAGTGCAGCTGGTCCGTCGTCGCCAGGAGCAACTGCTCATCGCCGAGCACCGCGCAGAACACCGAGATCTCCTTCGTGGGCTCGAGCCCATCTGCATCGATCCGCAGCGATTCCCCCGGGTGCACGACGCGCTTCGTCAGCTGCACGACGAAATCAGGGGCCTTCGAGTCGAGCTTGAACCGGACCTCGCGGCGGCTGACGGTGCCGTCGGCGAGCTCGGCGGCGATCTGCACCTCATACCAACCGTCCTTCACGGTGGTGGGCACCAGGAAGCGCCCGCGCCAGTGGTCGGTGACGCGGTCGTAGAACAGCGGCTTCACCAGCCCGAAGGGGAAGTACGCCGTCACGCGGCGCGCGTTCTTCGGCGCCTTCACGCTGATCAGCGGATCACCGGGTGGAATCTCCTCGCGCGACAACTCGCCGAACACCCCGGCATACGACGTGCCTTCGGGCAGCTCGACCGGAACGATCTCCGTCACCGTCTTCGAGGGATCGACGCGCACCACCTCTTCGACCGCGACGAACGACGTGTACTTGCTCATCAACGAGTACGTCAGCGCGGTCTGCGTGATCGCCTGCACCAACTCGGGGCTCTCGCGGCCGTAGCTCTGCTCGGTGAGGTCCTGAATGCGCTGGCGGGCCCACAGGCTCTTGAGCGAGGCGTTGGCCTGCTCCACCTCGGGCAGGTTCACCTTCACCTCGAAGGTCCGCGTCACGCCGCGCACGTCACCCTGCACGCGCACCACGCCCGAGCCGGCGCCCCGGTACTTCGCCACGAGGAACAACGGCTGCCCCTCGAACAGATCGTTCAACTGCTTCGGGTACACCTCGACCAGCGGCAACGTCCCCGAGTCCACCGACAACGAGGTGAGCACCGGCCCGCGAATGCGCGTCTCGAACTCGGCGGCGACCTCGGCCTCGGGGCGACGCAGGTTGACGAAGGTCGAGGCGCCGCGACCGAGTTCCCCCATCGAGCGCACCAGGTGGCGGTTGACGTCGTTGCCCACGCCGATGCCGAAGAGGCGCGTCTCCTTGCGGAGGTGCTTGCCGAGCGTGCCCAGCACGTAGTCATCGGCGCCGATGAGCCCGTCGGTGAAGAACATCACCATGCGCAGGCGCGCCGGGTCGTTGGGCGGAACCATCGCCTCCTGCACCGCGATGTTCACGTCGGTGCCGCCGCCGCCCCAGAAGCCGCCGACGTACTTCAGCGCGTCATTCACGTTCGCCGCGCTGGCGGTCACCGCGCCCTTCGCGAACCTGGTCACGCTGGTGTCGAAGTTCAGCACCTGGAAGGTGTCTTCCGGGCGGAGGTGGCGCAGCACTTCCTGGGTGATGGCCTTCGACTTCTCGATCGGCGCGCCCGACTGCGAGCACGAGGTGTCGAGCACGAAGTACAGCTCCCGCGGCACGACCTCCGCGTCGGACGGGTCGAGCTGCGGTTGCAGCATCAACAGCAGGTACCCCTCGTCGGCGCCCGGATCGCGGTGGGCCAGCACGGCGGTGCGGATGCTCTTGCCCGCGGTGCGCCACTGCAGCGTGAAGGTGCGGTTCGGAATCGAGTCGCGCGGTGAGAGGGTGACGCGCGTCATCGCGCCCTCGCGACTGACGGCGACGTCGTGCGAGGTCGAGGCCACGCCTTCGAGCGGCATCCCTCCGTTGACCCGCACCGTCAGCGCGATGTCGTGACCCGAGCGCGTCTGCGGCGGGAGCACCGGCGGCGTGATGCGCGAGGCATCGAAGACGGTGGTGGTGTCGGGCGCCGTGCCTTCCCCCTGCCGCGTGCCGAGCGCCTCACCGCCGATGTAACGGGGCCCGACGGTCATCGGGAAGTTGAACTCGTAGCCGCCGGCCTCGTACTTGAGCCGCTCGACGTAGTGGATCTTCACGCGGATCCGCTCGCCCGGGAGGATGTTGGCCACCGACTGGGTGAAGATGTTCGGGCGCTCCTGGTCGAGCAGCGCGGCGGCCTTCCCTTCGGCCTTCGCCTTCTCGTAGGTCTCGCGGGCCTGTGCGCGCGTCTTGATGATGCCGCGGATGACGCGGTTGCCGAGCTCGATCTCCATCGCGTCGACCGCGGCCTGCTCGGGCAACGGGAACACGTAGATCGCCTCGAGCGGCGAGGTGTACGGGTTGCCGAACACCTGCGTTACCGTGACGCTCGCGAGGAACCCGCTGACCTCGGCGGTGACGTCGGTGTGCTCGAGACTGAACTGCAGCGGGCCCGACTGCTTCCCCTGCGCATCGCGGAGTCGGGCGTGCAACTCACCCTGCCCCAGCGCTCCGGGGCTCAGCGGTGCGGCGGGTTGGGCAGCGACGACGGAAGACACGACCAGCGCGGCGAGGAAGACTCGCATCTCGACACTCCTTGACGGTGAAACGGGGCGCGGGGCTGTTGTGCACGGGCCTTGCCAGCGCGCGAATGCCCGGAATCACCGGGGCTTCCGACGATGGGCGTGGCTGAAGACACGCGCTCTCCCTTCACGCGCTCACTGGCTTCGCCTGGATGTTCTTCCCTCTCTTCCGCAGGCAGAGTGGGCCCATGCGTGTCTGCCTTGCTCTCTGTCTCGTGATGCTCGGCTGTTCCCCCATGGACGGCGCTGGCACGGGCGGCGGCTCAGGGGGGAGCGCTGGCGGCGGCGGAAGCGGCGGTGGAACGGGTGGTGGAACGGGTGGTGGAAGCGCATCGATGGACGCTGGTCGCGGCGAAGGTGAAGGCTGCGCGACGACGGCCGACTGCTCGATGGGCCTGTCCTGCTCGTTGCAGGTGTCTGCCGGTGGCGCCAGTCAACGGTGCTCGGCGTGCGCGAGCGTGGGCATGACCTGCGGCGACGGCGGCGTGTGCCTGACGGTGCTGACCGCGAGTGGGACCACGGTGGTCTGCAGCCTCGGCCGGCCCGGGGACCCGTGCGAGAACGCCACGCAGTGCGCGTCAGGCTTCTGCGACACGGTGGTGACGGCTGCCGGGGTGAAGCACGCCTGCCGCTGAAGCGAACTGGGCGCGCGTCACGGGGTCACTCGTACTGCACCCATCCGCTGCGGATCTTTGCGGCTCATGGCCCACGCGTCGGAGAAGTGGGCGTCCTGCAGGAACGCACCTTCTTCGACGTCGTCGCGAGTGACGGTGAATGGGTGACCATTCGGAGAACAGCTCCCCTTGTCGCCTGCTTCCCGCCCGTGCTCACGTCTCCTTGATTCACCGCGTCGTACGTCCTCACGCACCAAACCCACGAAGAGATCGCCCCTTGAATCTGCCGCGCTGCGACACCCGTGCGATGCGATGTGCGCTCCTGTGCGTCGCGATGTCTTCCCCCGGCGCGCTGGCGGCCCCGGTCGAACTGCCCACGGTCGACGCCCAGTCTCGGCTGACCGTGCCGAACCCGCATCGCGTGCGCATCACCGTCACCAAGAACGGCATCTTCGTTCGCGCGCTGCGCAGCGACGTGGAGCGGAAGGTGACGACCCTCGCGACCTGGGACGTTCCCTCGCAAGACCTCGAGGGCATGCTCATCGTCTCGCTCGCCGACGCCCTGCGACCCGCACCCAGGGGTGAGCTGGCGGACCGCAGCTTCAGCCCCGAGGTCGATGGCTGGGCCGAAGTGTGGCTCGACCGGGACGCGCCGTACTCGCTGGTGAGCATGGTCCTCTACACCGCCGCACAGCGTTCGCTCTCCCTCCTCGCGGCCGGCGTCACGACACCCGACGGCGAGCGCTGCTTCGAGCTGCGCCTCCCGATGCTCGACGGGAAACCGGCCGAGTGGTCGCTGACCATCGCCGTGAGCAAAGACACGCTGTACATCGAGCCGCCTGCTTCATCGCGGGATGAACTGGGCGCGGGCGCGACGCCAGCGAAGGTCAAGCTGCCGCCCGCCGGGGGGCGTGCGGTCGCCCTCGCGGCGGTGCACGCTGCGGTCGTCGCGTTCGACAAGGGCAAGTCGAAGGGCCGGTCCCCGGCGCGCCATGTGCGCGGCCAGTGGGCGTGCGCCGACGCTCAGGGGAAACCGCTCGACGCGAAGCGCTGCTGGTACAGCGCCGTGGTGTTCGCCTCGGACTCAGCGATCGCGTGGGGCGAGCTGGTCCCCCTCGCCTCCAACGCGCAGTC
>JBBRUE010000527.1:0-5450 GCA_038248085.1 Myxococcales bacterium
AGTTGTCGGTCAGGCGTTCCCATTCGAGGGTGTTGGGGGCGAGGTAGTAGGCGGCACCGGTGCCGTCGCCGAGCGAGCCGGCGTCGAGCGCGAAGAAGCCGCCGAGCGCGTCGTGAGCCACCAGCATCGCGCCCTCGAAGGCCTCGACCAGGGGGTGGGGGCCCAGCCCGTTCCACCGCGCGAGATCGCCCTCGAGCCGGCTGCACCCGCCGCCGAACAGCCGCACCCAGCCGGAGTCGATCAGCAGCCCCCCGGTCTGAAAGACGATCGCGCCCATGGGGGAACGCGTGGTGACCTGCAGCGCGAGGAGCACCTGCTTGGCGCGTGAGGGCAGGGTGTCGAGGACCTCGACGGGCTTGTTCTTCGCGCCGGTGAGCCATTGCTGCACCTGGGGCCAGCCGGGCTCGTTCACGTTGATCAGCTCGGCGAGCGGCTTCGGCATCTCAGCCTTCTTTGATGCGATCGAGGGCCATGCGCTCTTCGATGTCGCCCACCACCTCGGCGATGCGCATCTGCTGCGTCTTCGCTTCGTCGAAGGCCGGCGCGCGCTTCTTCGGGGCGGGGCGCTTCGCCTTCGCTTTCTTCTTCGTCTTCGCGGCGGGCTTCTTCTGGAGCGGGACCTTCTTCTTCGGAGCCGCGGCCTTCCTCTTCGTCACCTTGGTCTTCTTCCGGGTCGCCATGTCGCGGAGCCTGCTTCACTTCGCGGCCGGTTCACAGCTTCGGAGCTGTGCCGTGGGCTCTTGGTATTCGCGAGGCCTCGTTGTCAACCCGTGGGGTAGCGTCTTTCAACGCCCCCGATAGCCGGCTTCGCGCTGGTGTCGAACGGCCAGTACTCGCACCAGGTCTCCATGCTCTTCGTACTGGTACAAGGCAATGAAGCCAGTCTTGCCGACGGAGATCACAAGCTCACGGAGTTCCCCGCTTCCAACGGGGCGCCCAATGTGTGGGTGTCTGTCGAGGATCAGGACGGCACTCTGAATGGACTCCATCTGACCGACGGCCCATTCGATATCGACTTTCAAGTTGAAGGTGAAGATGTGCTCGAGGTCGTCGAGGGCTCCCTCGTCGAAGTGGATCACGGGACAGTTTGGGCCTTCGGTCGCCGCGCCTTCTCACCGCGGACGCGGGCTCGGAGGTACTCGAATACCGCCGCTGCTGGGATGCCTTTGCCGGACTTCTTCATGCCTGCGAGTCGGCGCCTTGCCTGCGCGTAGAACGCCGCCTGCGCCTCTTCGGCGTCGAGCTTCTCCCGAATTGCTTCGAGCATGAAGGCATGGGCGCTGGTGTCTTTGGCGACCACCAACCTCGCGATGCGCTCAGCCATGGCCGGGGGAACTCTCAGGGAGACAGTCATTGATGCTCCTGGCGTGTCACAAATGTAATACTCGAAAGACTAGAGGCGCCCCGCTGCCGGCCACCGTCATCGCCTGGCACCGCGCGGGCTTTCGTTTCTTTTGGCGGTGGCGCACTCGTGGCGGAGGTCGACCCACCATTTCGGCCGAGCTGCAGGCTCAGGTGCGTCGACTCTCTACCGACAATCCAAGCTGGGGCGCGCCCCGGATTCACGGCGAGCTGCTCAAGCTGGGCTTCGTCATCGCGCAGTCCACCGTCGCCGCGTGGATGCCGAAGCGCCCCCGCCCGCGCAAGCCGCCCTCGCAGACGTGGCGCACCTTCCTGAAGAATCATCGCTCGACGGCAGCGGCGATGGACTTCTTCGTCATCCCCACCGCGACGTTTCAGCTCCTCTACGGCTTCGTCATTCTCGAGCACGGACGCCGCCGCATCCGCCACGTCGCCGTCACGAGTCACCCGACGGCAGAGTGGGCGGCTCAGCAGCTCCGTGAGGCCTTCCGGTGGGACACGGGCCCTCGCTTCCTGCATCGCGACAGAGACGGCATCTACGGCAACGCAGTGACCGCCACCATCAAGGCGATGGGCATCGAGCAGGTGCTCTCTGCGCCTCGCTCGCCCTGGCAGAACCCCTACTGCGAGCGCGTCATCGGCACGCTGCGCCGAGAACTGCTCGACCACGTTGTCGTCCTCGGTGAGCGCCACGCGGCTCGTCTGCTGAGGGAGTACGTCGCCTACTACAACGCCAGCCGCACCCACCTCGCGCTCGACAAGGACGCACCGGAGCCCCGCGCTACCGAGCCGCCCTCCGTTGGTCCCGTCGCCGCGCGCGAAGTGCTGGGCGGCCTTCACCATCGCTACTTCCGCCGCGCGGCGTAGTCGCCTCGTCGCAGCTGCAGTTCGCTCGGGCACGGCCGACGTGTGCCCGTGGCGCGTCGCGCAGGTGCTCGAACTCGACATCAGCGTGGCGATCGTCCCGAACACCGTGTCCATCCTACTCGTCTCCCTCCAACTTCGGCCGCTCGCTGCGACAACAACGCCCGTGCTATCTGATCGTCATGTCGCGTTCAGAGTTTTCGGTAGGGACAGGTGCAGGCGCTTCCTCGCCGCGATCGCGACGCCCTCACTCGCACCATCGACGCGTTTCTTGAGCGCGCTGCTCCGGCGTAGGAAGGGTCCTCGGCAATGACGAACTGGCCGGCGCTAATTGGCGAGCACATTCAAGTTCATCAACAGATCCGCGCACTGGATCGGGAGGGGCTCTGGGAACATGCGTTGCCCTCGCTCGGCGCATCGGAGGCAGATGTAGCTCGCCTCGAAGAGAAGCTTGGGCAGCTTCCGCCACAGTTCCGTTCGTTCCTTCTCGCAGCCGATGGGTGGCGGGCATTTTACCAATGGGTCGATCTCTTCTCCGTGAGGGAGCTACTTGGTCAAGAGCGAGAGGAAGCAACCCGGTTGGTGCCAGCGGCTCTTGGGCCCTATCGGGCTCCGAGTTTTTTGGCTGTGGCGGCGACACGTGCGGAGGAGCGGGACTTGGGCGCAGATGTTTTCTTTCTCGCGCTTTCCGGACCTACCGTTGGGCGAGTCGACTGGATCGGTGGCGCTGAGGTCGTCGACACGTTCTCCGACTTCGCCGAGTTCTTCGTCTCGATGACCGCCTATGAGCGCAGGGAAGAGAAGAGGCTGGTTAAGGAGTGGGCTTGCCCCGCTTTCGTGGACACCTTCTGAAGCAGTACGGAGATGCCCATGGCGAAGAGGAATCAGTACTCGAAGGAGTTCCGAGCGAGCGCGGTCAAGTTGGTGCTCGATGACAACCGAAGCGCGAGCGCGGTGGCCGAGAGCCTCGGTGTGAAGCCCAACAGCGTGCAGAAGTGGGTGCAGCAGGCGCGAGTCGATCGTGGCGACGGGCGAAGCGAGCAGCTCAGCACGGATGAAAAGGTCGAGCTGGCGCGGTTGAGGAAGCGCGTGAAAGAGCTCGAGACCGACAAGGCCATCCTAAAAAAAGCTGCGGCCCTCTTCGCGAAGGAGAGCGTGTGAGGTTCGCGCTCATCCACGCGGAGCAGGGCCTGGCGGTGCCAGTGGCGACCGTGAAGCAGATGTGCCGGACCCTGCAGGTGTCGAGAGCTGGCTACTACGCGTGGAAGACGCGGGGGCCGAGCGCGCACGAAAAGGCAGACACGCTGCTGGGCGTGAAGATTACGGAGGTGCACCAGAAGAGCCGCTGCATCTACGGGCGCCCGCGCATTCACCATGCGCTGATGAAGGAGGGACTTCGCGTCAGCGCGAAACGCGTGGCCCGCGTGATGGGGGAACTCGGCGTGAGGGGCCGAATGAAGAAGAAGTTCGTCGTCACCACCGACAGCGATCACCCGCTGGAGGTGGCGCCCAACGTGCTCGACCGCAACTTCAAGGCGAGCGCGCCCAACCAACGCTGGGCGGGTGACATCACCTACCTGTGGACGCCTGAGGGGTGGGTCTACCTGGCTGTCATCATCGACCTCTACTCACGCATGGTGGTGGGCTGGGCGGTTGGGACCATCATCGACCGATTCCTGGTGCTGCGGGCGCTCGAAGAGGCGCGCCTACGTCGTGGGGCAGTGGCAGGTGGACTGTTCCACTCAGACCGCGGGAGCCAGTACGCGAGCGAGGATCACCGTCAGGCCCTCGTCGACGCGGGCCTGACGTGCAGCATGAGTCGGACCGGCGACTGCTTCGACAACGCAGTCAGCGAGAGCTTCTTCGCGACCCTCAAGCGCGAGCTCGGTGAGAACTTCGACGACCTCGCCGACACTCAGCGCCAGCTCTTCGACTACATCGAGTCGTTCTACAACGGCGAGCGCCTCCACTCGACGCTCAACTACGTCAGCCCCCGCGAGTTCGAGCACAACAACGCTCAATCAGTGGCTGCATGACGGGGGCCTTCGCTCGCTGCGCTCGCTTCGGCAGCAACAACTACCCGCTCAAGACCGACAACATCCACAGCTGTCCGTAGTCGTCGATGTCGACACCAACCGTGTCCACGAGATCGGATCAGGCCCAGAGCAAGGATGAAACTCGTCGGCATGTAGCCGACCGGGTACCCGTTGCACTGCCCACCGAGGCTTGAATTCACCGTGGCGTCCAAGTCTAGCCACTCTGGCGGAATGGGGTTGTTGGTCCACGTGGTGTCGGGACCATGGCCCACGACTCCTTGATATGGCGTTCCTGCGCGGGCAGCTCGGGTACGTTCTCTGCGAGCGGCTGCGGTCGCATCGGATCGCAGCTGCCCCTCGGTTGAGACTCGGCCGGTCGGTGAGAGCTGTCCGTTCTGGAGAGCGCGGTTGCACGAGTTTACATACGCCTGACACTGCCCAACTTGGGCAGCTGTCGCGTTCGGCGGCGGACAGAACACCACCGGCCCGCCTCGGTTTTGACTGCGACTCGGCCCGGCCTCGGTCTCCCAATATGTTCCTGGCGCCAACCCCTCTTCGCCGAGCGGATGGAGCTGAGCCATGTACTCGGCGAACCCTTCGCGCGCCTCGGGCGTCGCCAGCCATGAACGCCCTGCCTCCGCCCTTTGTCGTGTTCGAACGTCCGCGGTCCAAGAAGCGAATCCGCGCGAAGGTCCGCTGAGCGCGCCACTGACGGTGACTGGGCCGGGCGCGAGCGGCCCCGTGGATCGCGCAAGCGGTTCGAGTGGCGCCCCCCGGACGTAGTCCGGTCGCGGCCCGAACGAGGTGTTGGGCCTGATGCCTCGAGCCGCGATCGGCGCCATGACTCCGACGACGGCGACCGTCTCGTTCATGGACCTCACCCACGACGGATGCGCGTCCCAAGCATCTCCCGTGTCCGGCGTGTACCAGTGGGGACTCTCCTGCAGCTCGATTGGGGAAAGGTCGCCGTAGCCCTCGATCGGCTGCATCTGAGGCGACCTGCCGTCCAGGCCAGCGCCGGATCCACGAACAACTACCGGCGCCTCGTCGTCCGCTGCCTTGATGGCGGCCTCGCGGCCGTTGATGTTCGCGTCGAGGATGCATCGCCACCGCGGGCTCGGGCACGCTCAGGCTGACCCGCACCGGGTTCACCGCGAAGACGCTCGCCACGCGGGTGGGCGGCTGCAC
>JBBRUE010000528.1:0-5448 GCA_038248085.1 Myxococcales bacterium
AGGCGGTGTCGTACTCGTCGCCCTCAACGACGAAGTGGGGGCCGTGGCCGAGGCGGTAGTTGCCCGAGTAGTTCTTCGTCACGCCCCCGACGAGGAAGGTCGGATCGCGACCCGCGGACGCCAGCACGTGGCCCATGAGTGACGAGGTGGTGGTCTTGCCGTGCGTGCCGGCGACGACGATCGAGTGGCGGTGCTTGAGGAACAACGAGCCGAGCGCCGCGGGGAAGCTCATCTGGGGGATCTTCCGCTCCCTCACCGCGGTCGCCTCGGGGTTCACCCGGCGGATGACGTTGCCGATGATCACCAGGTCGGGCTTCGCGACGTCGAGGTTCTGCGGCGAGTACGGCGTGAGCGCGGTGATGCCCCAGGCTTTCAGCATGTCGCTCATCGGCGGGTAGAGGTTCTCGTCGCTCCCGGTCACCTCGTAGCCAGCGGCCTTGAGCATGCCGGCGAAGCTACCCATGCCAGTCCCTCCGACGCCGACGAGGTGGATGCGCTTCGGGAAAGTGGGATCGACGGTGTCGAGGATCAGCCCGTCGTCATCGGGCGCGGCGGAAGACATGCGGGGAACCTCTCACTCCAATTTCAGGGCGTCGAGCACGGCGTCGTGCAGCTTCGGGCGGAACTCGCGAATGCGGACGTTGGCGCGGCCGAGGGCGACACGGTTGGTGAGGAGCGCGACGACCAGTTGGCGATCGAGATCGATCCACACGCTGGTGCCGGTGAAGCCGAGGTGGCCGATGGCGCCGCGGGGCCCCTTTCGCCCGAAGCGGGAGCCGCAGGACGCGCCGTCGGCCGAGGGGGTGTCGAAGCCGAGCGCGCGGGTGCTCCCGGCGGTGAGCGGGTCGCGACCCCACGGAGTCGAAGGCGCCCAGCGCCCCTCGAGAATCGCCTGGCCGAAGCGCGCCACGTCGAGCGCAGTCCCGAACAGGCCCGCGTGACCGGAGACGCCGTCGAGGCAGAAGGCGTTGTCATCATCGACCTGGGCGAGTTCGGTGGGGTGCGTGGTGACGCGCCACTGGCCTTCCTGGCCCGGGGCGGGCTCCCGCGGCCGCGTCACGCCGGTAGCGGCGAACTCGGCCGGCACGGGGAGGCCTTCGGAGATCCGCCGGTAGCCCGCCGTCAGCCCGAGTGGCGTCGCGATGCGCGAGGCGAAGAGCCGATCGAGCGGCGTGCCGGTCGCCGTCTCGAGCGCGATGCCGAGGATGATGAACCCGAGGTCGCTGTAGACGGCCTGCTGGCCCGCGGGGCGCTCGGGCTGGGTCGCCAGGACGCGCTCGATGACGGAGCGGCGGACCTGGGCGCGGAGTTCCGGCTCGGGGCCCCCGAAGAGCGCCGGGACCGAGTTGAGCTCCTGCTCGAAGTAAGGAAGGAACGCCGGCAGCCCGCTGCGATGGAACAGCAGGTCTGCGAGGCCGACGGGCGCCGCTGCGGTGGGCAGCCATCGCTGGAGCGACGATTCGATCGCCAACTGCTGATCGAGCACCAGCGCGGTGGTGCTCATCACCTTGGTGACGGACGCGAGATCGAACAGGCACGTCGGCGAGGCATTGCCGAGCGAAAGCACATGCCGGTCGTGGTGGAAGACCTCGAGCCGGGCGAGCGGGAAGACCTGCTCGTCGACTCCGTGTTGGAGCAGCGCCTCGAGGCTCAACTCGTGGCCCCGAACGACAAGGTCTGCGCCGAAGCGTCAAGGCGAACCGGTGCGCCGAGCACCACCGGCTGGTTCACCTCACCGTGGCCGATGCGAAAGCCGGCGGCGCAGGGCACGCCGAGGCCGACCGCGAGCTCATCGAGCACGTCGGCGCTGGAGTACGACGCGTCCTTCTCGTCGCAACCGGTGAACTCGCCGAAGACCACGCCGCAGACGCCGGCCAGGAGCCCGCTGAGCACGAGGTGCATCCACATGCGGTCGAGCCGGTAGGGCTTCTCCCCGACGTCCTCGATCAGCAAGACCGCGCCCCGCAGGTCAGGCATCCACGGGGTGCCGATGAGGCGGGTCAGCACCGAGAGGTTGCCGCCGAGCAGGGGGCCCTCTGCGACGCCGGGAACGACGGTACGCGTCCCCGGAAGCGGCGCGAGGGGCTGGCCCTCGAGCGCACCAAAGAGGCGCTCTACGACGTCAGCGGGTTGTTTGCCCAGCTGGGTGAGGACCGGGGCGTGCACCGAGCGCCACCCGTGCTGCTGGGCGGCCAAGTGAAGCGCGGTGATGTCGGAGAAGCCCACGAGGTGCTTGGGGCTCGAGAGGCGCAGGGTCGGCAACAGCCGCATCACCCCGTAGCCTCCGCGGGCGGCGAAGAGAGCGCGGATGCCGGCGTCGTCGAGGGCGCGCTGGAGTTCGCCTCCCCGGGAAGCGTCGGTGCCGGCGAGGTAGCGGTGGGTCTCGAAGAGGCGGTCGGTGAAGGTGGGCTGGTAGCGACGCGCCAGCACCTCGAGCCCCTTCTCGAACGAGGGGCGGTCGAAGGGGCCGGCGGGCGCAAAGACGGCGACGCGGTCACCCTGCCGCAGGGGCGGAGGCGCGAGGAAGCTCACGTGGGACGTTGTACAGTGAGGGCGTGCCGTCGTCCGCAGCGAAGAAGTCAGCCCCGCCCTCCCTTGCCAAACGAGGGTTTCCCGTGCCGTGGGGGCTCTTCATCGTCCTCGGCGTCTACGCGCTGTGCGTCTACGGGTACATCTACACGCAGTACTGGGACAGCCCTGAGTACAAGGCCGCGATGAGCTACGCGCGGGCGCTGTCGATCCTCGGGGTCGATGACGGACGCAAGTGCAGCGAGGCCGAGCTGAACCGGGGCTTCGAGCTGACGATGGAAGCCGCGTTGCTGATGCCCGACGAGCTCCAGCTGGTCGAGCACCTCGAGAACCTGCGGCATCGCTTCGCCGAGCGGAAGTTCAAGCTCAAGCAGGAGTCCGTCAACAAGGTCGAGATGATGTCGGCCCACACCATGCGCATCGAACAGGAGAAGAAGGCGTGGCTGGTGGTGGGGTCGCGAGAGCGCGGGTGGGCACCGGATCAGCTCCTCCGCGGGCCGGAGCGCGTCGTGCTGTGGAGCATTCCCGGCGGCGTGCTGATCATCGCGTTCTGGGGCTACACCCGGTTCAGTGGGAAGACCGCGCGCGACAAGGACCACGAGGCGGGCCTCAAGGAGTCGGAGCGCGAAGTGGAGGAGCTCGGCGACTTCCGCCGCGGGCTGGGCAGCCCGGGCTCACGGCCGGCTCCCCAACCTGACGAGGAGGACGATGCAGACACCATGGCGTCGTCTCCGCCGGTGCGGGCGAGACCTCCGACGAAGTCAGGCGTCCCTGCGGTGGCGCGATCGTCGGCCGGGGCATTGAAGCCGGTGACGCGACCTCCGACCCGCGCATCGGGCGTGAAAGCAGTCGCGCGGCCTCCGACGAGCGGGGCGGGGATCAAGGCGGTGACGCGCCCGCCGTCGCTGACCTCGCGACCCGCGGTGAAGAAGCGCCCGCCTGACGACGAGTGACGGAGGCCTCCAAGCGTGCGGCGACTACCTCTCGGAACCGCCAGGAGAGGGGTCGTCCCGGCGACGCGTGAAGACCGCACCGAAGAAGCCATCGGTCCCGTGAAGGTGCGGGGCCAGCATGAGCAGACCGCGCGCATCGAGCACCGCGTCGGGGAGTGACGGGCGGAGCAGCGTGAGTTCGGGGTGCGCGGCGAGGGTCGCCTCGACCACCGCTTCGTTCTCGGCGCGGGTCAGCGTGCAGGTCGCGTAGACGAGTTGTCCGTCGGGGGTGAGGTGGCGCAGGCCCTTCTCGATGAGCTCGCGCTGGAGTGATGGCAGCGTGGTGACCAGCGAGGGGTCGAGCCTCCACCGGAGGTCGGGGCCGCGGCGAAGGGCGCCCAGCTCGGAGCATGGCGCATCGACGAGCACGCGGGCCACGCGGAGCGACTCCGGCGCCTCACGACCGTGGATCAACACGCGGGCGTTCGCCTTGGAAGCCCGGGTGCGGAGCCGCTCGAGGCGCTCGAGGTCGATGTCTGTCGCGTGCACCCGACCGCCGGGCCCCACCCGGGACGCGAGTTGGAGGGCCTTGCCGCCCGCTCCGGCGCAGAGGTCGAGTACGTCGTCGCCGGCCTTCACATCGACGAGGGCCCCGAGCAGCTGGCTGCCTTCGTCCTGCACCTCGAAACGGCCGAGGAACTGGGGTCCCAGGCCGAGCAGGTTGGGCCGCGGCGTGGTGACGATCAGCGCGTGGGGGGACCAGCGCCCCGGGGTGGTGTCGACGCCGTGGCTCGCGAGCATCGCCGCGAGTTCGTCGCGGTCACTTCGTGCGCGGAGCGTGATGGGCCCCGGGCGATTGATGGCCTCGGCGAGAAGCGCGGCGTCGGGGCCGAAGCGGTCCTCGAAGTGCTCGGCGATCCAGTCGGGGAAAGACTGTCGGGAGCGCCATTCGGTCGGCGCCGGGGCGAGCGGGGGGAGCTCAACGCCAAGGAGTGACGGGGCGGCCGCGCAGCCCCCGATTTCCCGCGCGAGGATCGCGAGGAGCTGCAGCGGCGTGGCGTCGGGGAGCTGGGCGCGGAGCCGGCGACGCCAGAGGCCGACCCCGAAGATGGACTCGGCGGTGGCAGCGCGTTGAGCCGCGGTGAAGGTGCGGTTCGCACGGAGCAGGCGATCGAGCACGCGGTCTGCGGCCTGCCCCGAGAGGACCTCGGCGAGCGGTGGGCCCAGCGCGGGGCCCAGGCCGTCGAGGGCGAGCCAGGGGACGGTGGTGAGCCGGCGCTCGGCGTCAGGCGTCACGGCCAAGGGCACGGAGAAGGTTGGCGCGGGCGGGAGCGTCGAGGCGCGTGTGGAAGAAATCGGAGTGGAAGATGCGGTCGGACGCGAGGAGGCGCCTGAGGAAGCGGTTGCGGTTGAACCGGTAGATGAGCTTCGGGACGGCGCGGTACTCCTCGGCGATGGCGGTGTCGTAGGCGTCGAAGACAGCCGGCGTGGCGCCGAGGATGGCCATGTCGCAGTCGAGGAAGAGGCGCGCGTCGGGGTCGAGGGCGGCGGGGTCGAGCTTGCCGTGGTTGGCGGTGAGCTCGATCAGGGTACGGACGCGGGCGGTGTCGAGTGGCTCGCGCGGGAGGAAGGTGGCGATGGTCTCGAGGGCGAGGTCGCCGCTGCGGGTCTCATTGTCGAGGCGGCCGGGCACGTAGACGGCATCGTGAAAGAGCGCGGCGAGAAAGACTTCTTTGGGGTGCTTCCACCCCGGCCCGGACGAGACCGAGTCGTAGTGGCGGAGAACCTCCTGGACGTGCGCAAACGAATGATACGCGCGGTGCGGCTGCGCGTACGATGCGACCACCGAGCGCAGGAGGCCTTCGGGAAGTGAAAGTGGCGTGTTCGTCAGTGTTGACACGATGGCCCGTCCACCCTACAAGCCGCCGCCTCGTAAGCACCCAATATTCCCTGATAGCTCAGCTGGTAGAGCAGGCGACTGTTAATC
>JBBRUE010000529.1:0-5445 GCA_038248085.1 Myxococcales bacterium
GGGCTCGTAGACGTCTTCGATGGTGTCGCGCTCTTCACCGACGGCGGCCGCGATGGTCTCGACGCCGACCGGGCCACCCCCGAACTTCTCGATGATGGTCAGCAGGATGCGGCGGTCCATGTGGTCGAGTCCGCATGCGTCAATGTCGAGACGACGCAGGGCGCTGTCGGCGAGGGCCTTGGTGACGACGCCCTCCCCTTCGACCTCGGCGAAGTCACGGAGGCGGCGCAGCAACCGATTGGCGATGCGGGGCGTGCCGCGGGCGCGCGAGGCGATCTCTTCGGCCCCTTCGCGCTCGAGCTTCACGCCCAGGATCTTCGCCGACCGGGTGAGGATCTTCTGCAGCTCGGACGGGGTGTAGAACTCGAGGCGCTCCTGGATCTGGAACCGATCGCGCAGCGGTGAGGTGAGCAGGCCGGTGCGGGTGGTGGCGCCGATCAAAGTGAAGGGCGGGAGGTCGATCTTCATCGCCCGCGCCGCCGGGCCGGAGTCGATGGTGATGTCGAGCCGGAAGTCTTCCATCGCCGGGTAGAGGTATTCCTCGATGGTGGCCGAGAGCCGGTGGATCTCGTCGATGAACAGCACGTCGCGCGGCGCGAGGTTGGTCAGCAGGCCCGCGAGATCGCCCTTCTTCTCGAGCGCCGGCCCGGAGGTGACGTGCATCGTCGCCCCCAGCGAGGTGCTGATGATGTGCGCCAGCGAGGTCTTGCCGAGGCCGGGAGGGCCGGAGAAGAGGCAGTGATCGAGCGACTCACCGCGCGCCTTGGCGGCCTTCACGTAGATCTTGAGCTTGTCGACCACCCGCCCCTGCCCCACGTACTCGTCGAAGTCCTGGGGGCGGAGACTCGCCTCGAGGCGCTGCTCGTCGTTGGCCACGACGGGGTCGAGGGGATCTCCGCTGGTTCTCCGTGTCATTGGCGCGCGAGCTTGTAGCATGCCGCGCATGCGAACCTGGTTGTGCTGTGTTCTCGCGCTCCTCTCGGGCTGCATCATTCCCCGCTCGATGGTGCTCGGTCAGATGGCGGCGCCGGTCGGCCGCGGGGCGACCGAGGTCGGCGTCTTCACCGGCGTGCTCTACGCCTCCCAGACGAACCCCACCTTCGACGGTCGTGATGCGATCGGCGATCCCATTCGCACCACCGAGAAGACGAGCGGCTTCTCGATCCCTGCGTTCGAGATGAACCTGCAACACGGGTTCAACGACAACGTCGCGCTGAACCTGCACGGGAGCTCAGCGGGCCTTCAGCCGGGCCTCAAGCTGACGCTCAACAACTCGAAGGTGGCGCACATCGCGCTGCTGCCGGAGATCGCGTTCGGCTACGCCTCGACCGGCAGCTCGACCGGCGTGTCGGCGTTCGGCGCGGGCGTCAACGAGGGCCAGGTGGTCGACACCAACCCCAACTCGAAGACGAGCTTCACCTTCCTAGGCGGGTTGAAGGTGTTGTTCTCGCACCGCAGCGGTTTCTACGCGGGCGTCGGCTACGACTTCATCTTCAACCGCAACTACAACGCCGCGGTCGTCGGCGGGGTCGGGGTCACCGACAAGCAGGAGATCATCATCCAGACGACGGGCCACCAGGTCGCCGCGTCCGTCGGCATGGACATCGCGCTGGGCATGGTTCACGTGCGGCCCGAGGTCGCCTTCGCGGTCTACCCGACCTTCGGCCAGACGCGGACGATCAACCAGGCGCCCGACACCACCACGGTCGGCGCGAGCGGCGGCGGCGGCTGGGCGATCTTCCCCGGCTTCTCGGTGGCGATCGTCTCGCCGATGCGCGAGCTGACCGAGGACGAGAAGGAAGCGGCGGCCGAGAAGCAGCGCCTCGAGAACCGCAAGAAGCGGCGCGCCGGCGAAGACGTCGAGGGCGACGACGAAGACGACGAGGACGACGACGTCAGGAAGCCCGCGCTGAAGAAGAAGCGCGCCCTCGACGATGACGAAGACGAGGACAGCGCGCGCAAGAAGCGGCGCCCGGCCTCGAACGACGAGGACTGACCATGAAGATCGAAGTCACTGCCGACATCGCGTTTCCGAAGGACCGCGTCTTCGCCGCCTACCGCGATCACCTCGTCGACCTGGTGCCGTACCTCGAGAACGTGCGGGAGATCATCATCACCTCGCGCGTCGACGAGGGCGCCCTGGTGAAGTTCGTCAACCGATGGAAGGGCGGCGGCGAGATCCCCGCGGTGGTGCGCAAGGTGATCTCGGCCGACCTGCTCGAGTGGGACGACCTCGCCACCTGGAACGCGACGGATCTCACCTGCCAGTGGCAGACCATCGTCCCGGCCTTCAAGGACGCGGTCGATGCGCGCGGCTCGAACACCTTCAACGAGAAGCGGCCGGGCGTCACCACGATGCTGATCTCAGGTCACCTCAAGGTCGACGCGGCGAAGGTGAAGGGCGTGCCGCGCATTCTCGCGGGGACCATCGGGCCG
This sequence comes from Myxococcales bacterium, assembly GCA_038248085.1. Lineage (GTDB taxonomy): Bacteria > Myxococcota > Myxococcia > Myxococcales > Myxococcaceae > Archangium_A. The sequence goes on from JBBRUE010000529.1 coordinate 2,437, forward strand.
GCGGTCGAGGCGTTCCTCGTCGCCGCGATCCGCCCGAACCTCGTCGCCGTAGCGAAGGGCGTCGAGAAGTTCCTCGCCGCCCAGAAGTGACCTGGTTCGTCAGTCGCGGTCTTCGATCAGGTCTCTGGCGGTGAGATCGGGCGCCGCCTTGCCGTGCTCGAAGTCGAGCAGCCCCAGCTCGGCGTACTTCGGGCGAACGCGATCGCTCAGCAGCCCGATGCGCTTCAGGTTGGGGATCACCCGCTTGAACATCGTGCGGCGGAAGATGGCCATCATCTCCGACTGCAGCACCAGCGCCTCCCACTGCTTGCGCGACATCGCCTGCCCGTAGAACTCGTCGTAGAACTCGTGCGCGAAGAAGCGGTTGCGCAGGAAGAGGCAGACCTCGAACGCCCAGTCTTCCCGCTCGCGCCGTTCCTTGTCGGTGAGCTGGGCGAGGAACTCGGTGAGCGCCAGCACGCCGTAGTGCACGTGCCGCGCTTCGTCGGTGATGACGTAGGTGAGCATCTGCTTGAGCAGCGGCTCCTTCGTCTTCTGCTGGATCATCCCGAACGCGCCGAGCGCGAGCCCCTCGATCATGATCTGCATGCCGAGGAACTTCATGTCCCAGCGCGAGTCGGTCATCAGCGCGTCGATGACCACGTAGAGGTTGTCGTTGATCTCGTATTTCTTCTCGAGCTTCTGGGTCAGGTACGCGTGGAAGACCTCGACGTGGCGGCCCTCGTCGACGACCTGGGTCGAGCCGTAGAGCTTGCCGTCGAGCCACGGCACCGCCTCGGTCACCTGGCAGGCGGCGAAGAGCGCGCCCTGTTCCCCGTGGAGGAACTGCGAGAGCAACCACGAGGTGATGCCCCGGCGTTGCTCGGCGCGCTGCTTCGGTGACGCCGAGGTGAACTGCTTGAGGCCGTAGACCGGCAGGAACTCCCACGGGAGCAGCGGCTCTTCGTCGGACAGGGGATCGACCGTCTTGGTCCAGTCGAGGTCCTTCTGCGGGTGCCACTGGGCGTCCTTCGCCGCGTCGTAGAGCCGCGCGAGCGCCGGGCGATCACGCACGTAGTTCCAGTCGAAGTGCACGTCGTAGTGCACCGGCATCTGGGTGGTGGGCGACGCCTTGCCGACCTGCTGCACCATGCCGCGCCAGGCCGGCCCCAGCAGCGACTTGAGCACCGTGAGGTTGCCGCTCGCGCTCGCGTCGCGCACCAGGGGGATCGTCAACATCAGGTTCGAGAGGGTCGACATGGTTCAGCTCTCCTTCTTCATGCTCGAGGCGAGCAGCGCGGCGAAGTGGGTGTCGAGATCGGCGGGACGCGCGGTCTCGTGGAACAAGCCGAAGGCGAGGAAGCTCCAGAAGGCGTCGGCGATCTGCGCGGGGGTGCGGCCCGAGCCGGGGCGGTACCAGGTGGCGACCCAGTTGATCGCCCCGAAGCCGAAGTGCCGCACCAACTCGAGGTCGAGCAGCGGCCGCGCCAGGCCCGTCGCGTGCGCCTCGACGAGCAGCCCGTCCCAGTACGACTCGAGGCGTTGGCGTTCGCGCTCCACGCCGTCCTTCGCGCCGAGCGTCAGGGAGCGCCAGTCGAAGAGCAGCACGTAGAGCGAGTCGTCGCCGTTGCAGAGCAGCTCGAGGTGCGCGCGCAGGCCCAGGCGCAGCCGCTCGAGCGCGTTCGGCTCGTCGGCGATGGCCTGCTCGACGCTGCTCATCGCGCGCTCCACGCCGCGCTTCATCAGCGCCACGAGGATGTCGTCCTTGCTGGCGTACCGGTAGTGGAGGCTCCCCGGCAGCATGTCGGCGGCCGCGGCGATCTCGCGAACCGTCGTCGCGGAGAACCCCTTCTCGCGGAACAGCTTCCCGGCAGCGAGCAGCACCCGCTCGTCGGTGTCGATCAGGGCTGGAGGAGGAACGGCCGCCGCCGCGAGGTGCGTCTTGGGCATATGGCCAAGAGATACCTTGGTCGGACGGCCAAAGTCAAACCGCCTGTCATTTCGTGAAGTTAAGGGGCCTTCGCGTTAACCAGCAGGCATGCGTGCGATGACTCTCGATGGGTATGGCGTTTCCCCGCGGGTGACTGAGCGGGAAGTCCCCGTGCCGGGCCCCGGGCAGGTGCTGGTGCGGGTCCGGGCGACGAGCGTGAACCCGATCGACTGGAAGCAGGCCAGCGGCAAGGGCAGGCCGATCATCACCGCGTCCTTCCCCGGCTTCGTGCCCGGCTACGATCTCGCCGGCGAAGTGGAGTCGATCGGCCCCGGCGTCACCGGCTTCACCAGGGGCCAGCGGGTGCACACGCGGTTGTCGGGGCGCGCGGGCGGCGCCAACGCGGAGTTCGTGCTGGCGGGCCTCGACGTGCTGCAGCCGATGCCGGAGAAGATGGACTTCGCGCAGGCCGCGGGGCTCCCGTTGGCGGGCATGACGGCGCTGCAGGGGCTGAGGGACGCGTGCCTGTTGCCGATGCACAAGGCCCGGCAGCGGGTGTTGATCATCGGCGCGTCGGGCGGCGTCGGCCACCTCGCGGTGCAGATCGCGCGGTCGACGGGCGCGACGGTGGTCGGGGTGTGCAGCGGCCGCAACGCGGAGCTCGTTCGTCGCCTCGGCGCGAGTGAGGTCGTCGACTACACGAAGCCCGATGCGTACGCGGGGCAGGCCCCGTTCGAGGCGATCTACGACTGCGTCGGGAGCGATCCCGGAAAGTTCCGGACGCTGCTCACCGAGCGGGGACGTTTCGCGTCGTGCATGCCCGGACTCACGGTCTTCGCGCACACGCCGCTGAACATCGTGCGCGGGAAGAAGGTGCTGCCGGTGATGCTCAAGCCGAACGCAGTGGACCTGGGCGAGCTCGACGGCCTGGTGACGAAGGGCGCGCTCGAGGTGGTGATCGACAGCCGGTTTCCGCTGGCCGAGCTGGGGGCCGCGTGGGCCCGGAGCATGTCGGGCCGCGCCGCGGGGAAGGTCATCGTCGACGTCTGATCGAGGCCCGCTGGGTCGGCCCCTCACCCTGCCCTCTCCCCGCTCGCGCA
>JBBRUE010000530.1:0-5436 GCA_038248085.1 Myxococcales bacterium
AGGGCCCGGTCAGCTTCGACGTCGCCATCTGCGACCAGGGGCCCCGCGCCACCAACGACCCCGCGGTGCACGCCAGCGGTGACTACGTGTACGCGCCGGTCGACCCGCCGAACACCGTGGCGCCCAGCATCAACAACCCGGCCGACCACGACGAGTTCGCCGAGGTGCACGCCTACTTCCACGTCAGCAAGGCCTACGACGCCGTGCGCGCGCTCTCGGTGGGTCCGCTCGCGCGGGACGGCGGCTTCTCGCCCTTCGCGATGCGCAACACCGGCGCCGGCGGTGACGTGCCCGCGGTGTGGGTCAACGTCGCGGACGCCGACATGAACAATGCGGTGCGCAACGCCCAGGGCGTCTACGTGAGCAACACGCTCGCGCGCACCGACAACGCGATGTTCCTCGCGCGCGAGAACATGGACCAGTTGCTGCTCCCGCCGCAGGTGCTCGCGTCCGACGCGCTCGTCATCTACCAGGGCCAGGCCGCCGACTTCGCCTACGACGGGCCGGTGCTGTGGCACGAGTTCGGTCACGGGGTCATCCACTCCACCGCCGACTGGGACACGGTCGTCAGCTTCGACTCGCGCTCGGCGAACAACGAGTCGTCGGCGCTCCACGAGGGCATGGCCGACCTCTTCGCGGCGATGACCGGCCACGACCCGGTGGTGGGCGCCTACGTCGGCCCGCGCATCGACCCCGCGTCGAACGCCATCCGCACCATGGAGAACCAGGAGAAGTGCCCCGATGTCTTGTGGGGTGAGTCGCACCAGGACTCGATGCACGTCACCGGCGCGGTGTGGGAAGCGCGCAAGCAGTTGCTCGGCACCGACGACGGCGCGACCTTCGACGCGGCGATCTACGCGGCCATCGTCTCGTTCCCGCCCGACGTGAACTTCGATCGCGCCGCGGCGATCATCACCTCGGCGGTCACCCTCGCCTTCCCCGCCGTCACCGACGCCCGCGCGAAGATGGAGGCCGCCTTCGACGGCCGAGGCGTGACGCGCTGCTCGAAGATGCTCGACCTCACCGACCACCTCGGGACGCCCCGCACCTACTTCGGCATGGTGGGCACCGCCTTCGCCGCCGTGAACGCGAGCGCGGTAGTGCCCGGGCCGTACCAGTTCTTCATCCGCGTTCCCCGCGGCGCCAAGAGCGTCAGCGTGTCCGCCACGATGCAGAACTTCGGAGGCAACACCATGTCGCGCCTCGAGCTCCTCGCGGCGGCCGACCGGCCCATCGGCTTCGCGGTCAGCAACGGAGCGGTGATCAACGACGCGCAGGCCCGCGCCGTGCCGACGGTGTCCATGAACGACCTCAGCGGCAAGGTGAACCTCGCCGTGCCCTGCGGTGGCGAGCTCCACTTCGCGCTCGGCAACGCCAGCGCGCGCGACCGCGCGCTCTACGATCTCGCGTTCACCTTCGAGCCCGCGGACAGCTGCCCCGAACCGGTCGACGCGGGCCTCCCGGAACCGGTGAAGCTCGCGCTGGCGCCGGAAACCATCGGCGCCAGGGCCGACGGCTGCGGCTGCACCACCGTCTCGCCGCTCGCGGTCGTCGCCGCGACGCTGTGGCTCCTGCGCCGCCGGCGCAGCGCGGCGCGCCACCAGGATTGACCCGCGTCACGTCGTTGAGCACGGAGCCGCAAAACTCGCGCCTTCCGCGCCTCACGCGCACGCGGAGTCATGACCAAAATTGACAACTCGCATGCGCGGTACCGCGCTTCGCTCATCGCTCATGGGCCGCATGAACCCGGGCGCGGAAGCGTTACGCGCTGAGCGGGCACGTCACCGTGAGCCCAGAGGGCGTGCTGACCGAAGAGCAAGCGGTCATCGGCGCCAACACCGTGCTCACCACGTCGACGCCGATCATCGAGGTGACCGAGCGGCACGTTGCGGGCAGCACCGTCTCCTCCGGCGCCGCCCGTTTCTCAGGGCTGGAAGCGCGGAGCGATGAGCCCGGCGTCGATCAACTGCTTCATCACCGCGCCGTCGTGGCCCGGCACGAGGTGGAGCTTCGGTTCGGCGGCGGCGACCGCCTTGAGGGCCGCGAGTTCCCGCAGCACCGCGTCGCGGTCTTCGCCAAGGATGAACTGCGTCACCAGGCGCGCGCGCTCGTGCACCTGCTCCCAGTTCTCGCGGTGCCAGGCGATGTCACCGAGGAAGAGGAACTCTTCGCCGTCAGCGCGGCGCACGTAGACCAGCTGACTGCCCGGGGTGTGACCCGGCGCCTTCCACAGCACCACGCCGGGCGCGATGGCCACCGCGCGCTCGTAGTCGAGGCGGGTGAGCTTCGAGAGGGCCGCCTCGGGGAACACCAGGGGCTTGCGCTTCGAGGGGTCGGAGAGCTGCTCCCGGGTCAGCCTGAGCGTCGTCGCCGCGAGCTGCTCGAGCTTCGGGTGGGTGGTGACGCCGCCGAGGTGATCGTAGTGCTCGTGGGTCACCACGATGAGGGAAGCCGTCTCCATCGCTGCGCGCGCGCGGGTGAAGGCGTCGTCGTCGAAGAAGGTGGCGTGCTCCCCCTTCGCGGTCTTCTCGTCCATCGCAGTGTCGACCAGCACCGTGCGGTCGTCGAACACGAGCTGGTAGGCGTAGACCGGCATCGTGGTGAGGGCCCAGGGGTCGCCGGCCATCACCGCGATGGAGGGGAACTCGAAGGTCGACACATGCTCGACGCGCACGGCCTTCGGCTTGTCGCCGGGCAGGGTGTCGGCGAGGCGGCGGAGCTCGGCGAGGTCGAGCGCGAAGGTGCCGGTGGGCTGAGCGCTCTCGACGAACAACCACCAGTAGGTGGGGGCCCCGAGGGCCAGCAGCACCGCGACGCCGACCAGCGCCTTCTTCACGGCACGAAGGCGTCGAGCGCCTTGCGGATGGGGGCGAAGTCAGCGTCCTTCACCTCGGCCACGCCCTCGGCGAGCAGGGCCGCCTGGAGCGACTTCTTGCCATCGGCGGTCGCGCCGGCGGCCTTCGCAGCCGCGACGATGGCGTCGACCTTGCCTTGCGGGAACTTCGGCGCAGCGACGAGCACGTCGTTGGGCACCTCGGCAGAGAAGGCGACGACCTTGAGGCTGTCGGCCTTCTTGCCGAGCGCGCCGACGCAGCCGGTGACGCGGGTGGTGTTGGGCGCCTGGTCGTTGAAGGTCGCGCCGAGGTCGTACTTGCCTTCGAACACCGCCGTGCAAACCGCGTCGTGCGAGCCGAGGAAGTCCTGCACCTCGAAGCTCTGCGCCGGGTTGATGCCCGCGCCGAGCAGCTGCGCCTTGGGGATGACGTAGCCGGTCGCGCTCGAGGTCTCGACCCAGGCGATCTTCAGCGGGCGCTTCTCCTTCTTCAGCGCGTCGAGCGAGGTGAGCTTGCTCGAGGGGCCCGCGAAGAGCACCGAGCGGTAGGTGCTCTTGCCGTTACGCACCGTGCGGAAGAGGAGCTGCGTCTTCGCCTTCTGGTCGACGCGCAGGTACGCCAGCGGGCCCATGAGGGCCACGTCGACGTCGCCCCTGCCGACGGCGAGCGCCAGCGCCTCCTGGTCGGGGAAGACGCGGGGGAGCGTCGTCTCTTTCACCGCGATGGCCACGAAGCTCGCGAGCGCGTCGGCCTGCTTCTTCGCGACCGCGTCGTTGGTGGCGGCGACGACCCCCACGATGACCGCGGTCTGTGCGGCCTGGGGCTCGGCCTTCGGAGCGGGTTGCTGGGCGAGGGCGGCAGAGGCGGACAACGCGAGGCAGGCGCAGAGAAGTCGCATGGCGCCGCAATGTAGCGGACTGCGGTCGTTCAGCGCTCAGAAGGTGACCAACCCCGCCAGCTCGCCGCCGAACGCGCGGCGCAGGCCGGCCACGCGGCCGACGTCGAAGTCGATGCGCTGGTGCTCGGTCTGCATCACGAAGCCCTCGAGGAGGAAGGCCAGGTTCTTGGTCAGGCGCAGCTCGTAGCCGAGCGTCGCCCCGGCGTTCATCACGATGCCCGGGCCGCTGCCCGCGAGCACCGCGGTGGACAGCGCCGGGAGCGAGCCGTCGGCCGGCGTGGTGGGGTAGCTGTACGACGGCCGCACCGCGTCGCCGTTGAGCACCCGCATCAGGCCCGCGTGCGCGTAGACGAAGTGCATGTCGGTGAAGCCGTGGCGCACCGAGACGAAGCCGCCCCACTCGCCCACGTCCTTCGCGCCTCCGAAGCCCAGCGTGAGCATGCCGATGTTCGCCATGTTCTGGCCCACGTTGAACTCGCCGCGCAGCGAGGTGCGGCCGAAGGTCACGTCGGCGAAGGCCGAGACGCCCCCGGCCAGCGTGCGGCGGTCGGTCGCCGTGCCCTGGCCGAACCGCAGCGAGGTGGCCAGCCCGGAGACGCCGACGCGCCCCTTGCCCACCAGGTACGCGGCGCGCACCGCGAAGGTGGGCACGCCCGAGAGCTCGAAGGCGCTGTCCTTCGCCGTGGGGTTGACGCCCTCCATGCCCACCGCCGCGGCGAGCTCGAAGTCACCGAGCTTGCCGATGGCCTTCACCTGCTGGCGCATGAAGCCCGCGTTCCCCGAGAGGAAGCGCGCGCCGACGAGGTTGATGCCATGCGGGTTCACCGGCGCGTGGAGGTCCCAGTCTTGCCCCGCACTGAGCAGGAAGTGGTCGGTCGCGGCCCACTCGAACTTCGCGATGCGCAGGCGCGGCAGCGACGCCACGGTGGGGGTGGCCTTGGTGAAGTCGATGAAGTCGATCTCCACCTGGCCACGCACCGCGCCCTTCTCGTTGAACCACAGGCCCAGGCGCGACTGGGCGATCTGGAAGGTGAGCCGGCCCTGGTCCGGCACGCTCACCGCCGCGAGCACCGGGTTCGCCGCGGCGGTGATCGCGGTGGCGTTGGGCTGGCTGTACGACTCGACGGCGGCCGAGGCCGCGATGATCGTCGGCTTGAAGGTGACGTAGGGACGGAAGGCCGCCAGCACCTGCTCGAGCACCGAGAGCGCGGTGACCGGCGGTGCGGCGGGCGCCGGCACCACGACAGGCGCGGGTTCCACGACGGGGACGAGCGCAGGGGCCTGGGCGACGGCGATGACCGAGGAGAGCGCAACGACGAGGACGATGAGGCGCATGTGAGGCTCCTGATCCAATGATGCGAGTGCGGCCTCAGCGAGGTCGGTTCGAACAGACCTCTCGCTGTGCACGAACGGCTTCGTCTCAATCGCCCCGACGCTTCAGTCGGAGTCTGTCACGACCACCATTCCCCCCGCAGACCCGCGCGCGCGCGTACCCAGGCCGCAACCGTTGCGCCGTCGACCCCGCGGCCCGCCCATGACGATTCTGATGCAACCCATCGAATCGATGCAGCTTCTGCGTTCGTCGCCTTCAGGTGCCAAACGATTCCAGCGCGTTGGGGCGGGCATGCGAGTTGAAGAAGCCCTGATCCGGAGGTGTCGCCCATCACCCCCCGCATACTGCAGCACCGTGGCTCGCACGTCGCG